>CAZYSF010000527.1:0-2889 GCA_964649635.1 uncultured Anaerolineales bacterium
GCCCAGGCGGCCTGCACCTGGTTCCAGGTGTCTTCGAAGGATTTGGAATTCTGGATGACGACCTTGGCCCGGGCCAGTTTTTCCTTCTGGGCGGGCTGGGCGGCGATCCGCTGCCGGGAGGTTGGTTCGCTCAGGCCGCGCTTGCGCACCAGCCGGTCGATTTGTACATCCGGCGTGCAATCCACCACCCAGACCGTATCGCAGGAATCCGCCAGGCCGGATTCGAAAAGTTTGATCGCTTCCAGCACGATCACCGGCGAGTGCGCCCGGGGGATCAGGAGGTCCACCGCCTGGATGACCAGCGGATGCATGATGTCCTCCAGTTGATCGAGGAGTTTCGCGTCCGCAAAGGCGAGCCGCCCCAGCGCTTTGCGGTTGATTTCACCGCCGGAATCGAGGATCCATTCTCCGAACAGCCGGATGACGCCCTCGTAGGCCGGGCCGCCGCGCGACATCGCCCGGTGCGCCACTTCGTCAGCGTCAATGCCAAAGGCGCCCAGATGCTCGAGCATCTTGCGCACCACGCTTTTGCCGGTGGCAATATTGCCGGTCAGGCCGATGACATATTTTCCGGGCCAGCGACTCATATTCGGGGTGTCCCCTCCAGCGCGAATTTTACCCTGCTTTCAGGATCCGGAAAATCCCTGAGAATTAACAAAGTGGTCGAGCAGCCTTGCGTTTCATGCAAGGCGCATCGAGACCTGCCAAAGGATCCCTTGGGATGGGGGAACATTTACCAACCCTAAGGGTTGGGGCAACCTTTCGGAACCCTAAGGGTTGGGAGAACCTTTTAGAACCCTAAGGGTTGGCGGCGGTCTCGATATGCCTTGAAAAAAGCAAGGTTACTCAGGCCCCGCCACGGCGGAGCTGGGGCGGGAATCGACCGGCGTTGTGTTTACGGGGTGCGGGTTTGGGCGTAGTAGATTTGATTCCCGATCGCGATATAGAGGACTTTATCCGCGCCGACGGCGAGCGCGGTGGCTTCATGCCCCTCCGGCGCGATGGTCACGCGGTAGCGGGAGATGAAATTCAATGCCAGGCTGAAGCGGTATGCGCCGCGGCCGAGCGGGTCGAGGAAAAACAAGGTCGGTTCCGGCGGCTCGTTGTAAAAAATCCGGTTAAGCAGGGCGTCCTCGATCCGCGGGCCGGCCGAGCGGCCGGGACGAGTGTCGTTGTAGGGAATGGTCTGGCACAACGTCCCGCCGGTGGAATCCGAATCCTCCACCTCGAAGAGCGGATCATACTGGCAGCGCGTGATGTGCCCGTCCGCGTGCAGAAAGAACACCTCGCCGGAAACGATCACAAAGTCGATCGCGTCGGTCATCGACGGGTGGTCCGCGGTGAAGTAGGCCGACGCCGTCTGATCGAAGCCGGTGCTTTCGCTCATGGCATAGCGCCAGAAGGCGTTGCCTTCCGGGTCGAGGACGTACAACCGCCCGTTGTAATAATCGATCGCCGACGGCGTGGACCACCCGCTGAAGGGGGCGGCCAACACGCCGGCCATCGCATTTCCCCCGGGCGGGCAATACAGCAGCGTCCCCTGACGGTCCATGGCGACGATCGCGCCGCTCCGGGTGGAGGAGGGAGTCTGGGATCCGACCGAGAGACCGGGGATCCATACCATATCCGCGAGCGTCCCGACGCTGATATCCGGATACGCGCCGGCCTGACAGTGGAACGTCTCGTCGAGCTGGTAACCGCCCTGGCCGAGGAGAAGCCGCAGGACGCGGTCGTGGACGCCGTCCAGCGCATACAGCTCACGGTCGCCGGCCAGCAGCACGGTGATCTGCGTTCCTTCCTCCAAGCCGCCGGCCACCGCCGGTTTGAATTCGAGCGGCGTAATCCCGTCGAAATTGTCGAGCATCCGGGCCGTGTGATTTTGCAGGGTGATGAGTTCTTCCGACGTGCCGTATTTGGAGGCGGTCTGAAGGTCGTCGAATACTTCCTGCCAGGCCTGGCGGGCCCTCAGCGGATCGGTTTGCGCGTTTGCCACCGCAGCCTGGGTGCGCGCTTCCTCCATTAGGCGAGCAAATTCCATCTCGTACCCCTTGCGAAAATACATCACCGCCACCACGGCGATAATCACCAGCGGAATAGCTACCGCCGTACCCAGCAGCACCGACGGCGGAAGGGTGAAGCGTTCGTTTTCCTGGAGCACGCCCCGCGGGAGAATTCCCGCCAGGAAGGACCGCACCGCTTCCAATCCGGAGGAAAGCGTGATTTTTATCGACCGGCCGAAGGCTAAAACGGCGTCCCGGGCGGAAAGCCCGGTTCCCGTGGAGGCTTCCTTTTCCCGGGCGGCCGGCCGGAAGGTCCGCTGAAGCGGAGCTGCGGTGCGCATATCGGCTGCCGCTTTCCTTTCCGGGCCGGGCGTGAATTCACGCGGGGCGATATCTCGGACCGATGGAACCGAAGGAATGGGGCGGGCGGCAGGGACATCCTGCGGAATGGAAATACCGGATTGGATTCCTTCGCTGGCCTGCGTCTCGGGAATGATCCGGGCCGGGCGCCGGACAGCCGGCGGTGCGGCCGGAATTTGGGCGGCGGGTTTTTGAATTTCCGCTTCTGTTTGCTTTTGCGGAAAGAGCGAGACCTTTCGAAAGTGCGGGGCCGATTTGGCCGGGGCTTCCGCCTGCGAAAAGCGGACGAGCAATCCGCCGAAGGATCCGGCCTGGGATGCGCTTTGTTTCGCCATCCGCTCCCCGATCGCCTGCAGGGAGAGTTTGGCCAGCCCGGAAGGAACGCCCGAGCACCAGGCGGACGGCGGCGCGGCGGCGAGAATTAGCGTATGGGCCGGCGCGAGGACCGTGTGACCATAGCGAAGGTCGATGTTCAGCGTCGTGCCCAGGGCCCGCGCCGGAGAATCGCCCGCCGCGGGATAAGTCTCCG
>CAZYSF010000528.1:0-14661 GCA_964649635.1 uncultured Anaerolineales bacterium
TTCCTCGCCGAATAAGTTGCTTGGCCAGCAGGCATGGATGAACGCCTGCGCGGTGTCGCTTTCCAGGACGCGATTAAAGCTCTCGCGCAATTGAACCACCGACGGCACGGGGTGCTGGAAACCCTCCTCCATTTTCCCTTCGCCGGATTGGTACACCCGGTCCAATTCGACCAGGCTGAGCGCCAGCTTTTCCCAAGTCAATCCGTTGCGCCGGCATAGTTCCTGGAGGAGGTATCCGCCCATATCGCCGGGTGGAGTCTGGGGGTGGTAATCGCAGAAGAAATCATCTTCCGGACGTTCGTCCCAGACGTAAAGCGCCACGGGTGTCACAAAATCATGAAAGGCCCCGATTGTCATCGAGGTGCGGCCGAAGAAGACCGTATGCAGGTACTCATGGATCAGAACCGACTGCCGGTCCAGCCGGACCGCGTCCTCGGGCGAGTAGGTTGTTCCGCCGAACCCCTCGGAATATTCGAAGATGAAGGTGCAGGCGTAGGCGCGGAAGTTGTCGTCATAATTGGCGTAGGCAAGATTGTCCAATTCCTCGAGCTTCCCGCATTTCCCGTCGTTGGCGATATGGATATCCACCGGCTGCAATTCGGGGAGCGTATCCACGCCGGTCAGGCGAATCAGGATCTCATGCGCGCTGCGGAAGCCGGCATATTGCGCGAAGATCAACTCCGGGTCGATCGGGCAGGGGGACGGGCAGACAAACCGGAAAGGATCACCGGGAGCCTGGTAGCCCTGATACGGTTCTTCGTCGATCCGGATCTCGCGGACGGGGATGGGGACGATCGTCAGCGGGGTGGACGCGGCCGGATCGATCATGGGCGGAATGGTATTTTCCGGCGAAGAGCCCTGCATGTCCTGCGAATTCGGAGTAGCCGGGGCACGCCCGCCGACCGGCAGGTTGCAGGCCAGAGTGATGAGAAGAAACATCACCGGCAAATATTTGCGCATCGCGATTCGATTGTACTCCCGATCACAGCCGGGGAAGATCAGGATCCGGCCTGATGAGGCGGGTTTTCCGGAATGCTACAGAACGGACGGGGAGGGTGTTGGTCAACCAGGCTGGAAGCGGCTGATATCCGGCGGACGGTCCCAATCGACCGGGCCGGCGGCGAAGCGGTACTTCAGCCGCGGAAGCACGACCCGCTTCCATGCCCGTTCGAAATATTCGAACGCGGCGTCCCACCCGGCGCCTTCGCCCCAGCCGTCGTGGCGCAGCATGACTTTGGTTTGAGCCGGTCCAAGAGATTCGAGCAAGACCGTCACATGAGTCCGCTGTTCCCGGATTTCCGGAAGCTCGGGCGGCGCATTCCAGGAGAAGGAAAGCATCCGCGGCCGCTGGATGGCCAGAAGGACCACCCCTTCTCCGCCCTGCTTCCCGGGTTCGGCTTCGAGGTCGAACAGCATTTCGTATTTGCCGCCGGGGCGCAGATCGATGATGCAACGCGGCGCGAAAAAGGTTTCCGCGCCTTCGCGCGTGGTCCAGGCCTGCCAGACTTGCTCGATCGGGGCGTCCACAACGACTTCGCCCTCGACGGCGCGGTCCATTTTGTATGGTGTCATTGTCCAGCCTTTCTGCGCATGCGAATTCCCGAGGCGATGCCGCCCCCGCCGGGCGGATCCGTCGTGCGGCTTCGCGGATTTAGATCCGGCACCCCTGGAACATGCCGCACCAGTCCCCCTCGGAATCTTCGTTGACCACAAGGCAAACGTCGATGGAATAGGGATTCTCCAGATAGACCCAGATGTTCCGGAAGGCCGGATCGGCCAACGCTTCCGGAAACAGCCGGGTGAAATCCTCAAACCGGGCATCCGCGCTTATGTCGATTTGAACGAGCGGGGTGGAGGCGCCGTCGAACGAGACCAATTCGAATTTCGGCCGCCGCGTTTTTGTGTAGTCGACGGATTTCCGCCGGGCTATCTCCTCCGGATCTCCGGGAAGAATAAAATCCCACGGTTCGCCGCTCGGGTATGTGTGATACAAGCATGCCCCGGCGAGTTGTTTCCGCAAGTCCCCGATCCGGGGATGCACGCCCGGCCCGAACCAGGGCAGGTTAAAACCGATATGGTCGGCGCGGATGATTTTCCAGCCGGCCGCCCCGATCCGCATCGACACGGCGTCGATCGCCAGGGGCTGGTAGGGAAGCGGATTACGTTTTTCAATGCCGGTGATGTTCTCGATTCGCGTGATTATATCGGCGCCGCCGACGCGTATGGCCGCCAAGGGGCCGGCGCCGGGGGATTGGAATTCGATCGACAGGCGGGGGAAATAGCCGGGATCCGAAATGGAGAGCTCGAGACCGCTCGCGCCGGCCCGGCCGAGATTCGCCAGCAGGGCCAGCAGGCATCCATGGAATTTCGGATGCGTTCCGGGAAATTGCAGGGTTATGCGTTCCAGCAACGGAGGATTCATGTAACTCCCGGGACCGGAATTTTTTTTCAGACCGGTGGATTTGCGGATTTTACCCGGCCGGCCTTCTTACTTTCATAATCCGGCCGGGCGAAGCAGAAGGATTCTAACTCGACGGCGTGCGGGGAGGCGGGTGATTAATCGTCCAGCCCGTACGGGCACAGCGCCACGCATCGCGAACACACATGCAGCGTGTGTTCGTCAAGGGCCGTCTGGTTCAAGAGTCGGGCGGCCGAATCCGGACGCAAGGCTCTGCGGACAATAAAATCCAGCCGCGACATGAGCGGGGTGCGGGCGGTGTGGTTCAGGCACCGCATGATGTGAATTTTGGGATTGTCGGGCTCGATGGCTTTGACGGGACAGACGTCCACGCAAATCCGGCAATTGGCGGGGCAGCCGGATTCTTTGGGGCCGGTGCGGCGGAGTGCGGGGAGCCGCGCGGTGGTCACGACGCCGCCCAGCATCAGCCGGGAGCCGTAGCGGGAGTTGATCAGCAGGCCGTTCCGCCCGACCACCCCGATCCCCGCCGCCGCTCCCATCCGGACCTGGTTGAGATATCCGGCCACGTCGCCCCGCCGGTTGATCGCCATCGGCGCGCAGCCAAAGACCGGGAATGCCTGTTCGCCCTCCTCCTCCAGAAGCGCGGCGATCCGGACGGCAATCGAATCCAAACGCCGGTAGAGGAGCGCCTGGGTGCGGCAGACCATATCCGGCGAATGCCGGGGAGCCCGGTACACCGACCGCGGCACGGGCAGTGCGAACGAGATCAAGCCGCGCGCGCTTGGCAGCACATCCTGCGGCCGGTATCCGGCCGGTTCGCCATCCAAGTCTGTTGCGGGGGCAAACCCCAGCGCGGCAAGATTTTCGGTTGCGGCGATTGCTCGGATGTTTTTGGTGACCATGGAGGGCGATCCTTCCTTTAAAATAAAAAATATTAATTCGGCCTCATCATTATACTTCTCCGGACAGGAGAGCTCATTCAAAATAGCAAAGATCCCGCTTTTCTCCACAATCGGCGGGATCTCTATCGGTGATTCCGGAAATCACCCGTGAAGGCGCCGCGGGCTTCAACCCACTTCGCGCATCATGCGTTCGATGGATTCCACTTTCGCGCGCATATCGGCAAGGTCGGTTTGCATCCCCTTCTGGAGATCGCGCGTTTCCTGCGCCAGCGCCTGGTATTGCGAGGCATACTTCTCGCTGAGCGTCTTCAGGGCGACATCGTGGGGGTGATTCAGGATTCCGGAAGAAACCCCCGCCACTGCCACAATCAGCACGGTAATGATCATTGCCAAAGGCCAGTCGATAGTCATCGTTTTTCCTTTCTGTATGGTTCGGTTTCGAGTGTCAAGGTTTTCACCGCCTCGGAAATGCGACCGGGCGAGAGTTGCTCCTGAAATTCCGCCACTTTGAAATAACGGAGTGCCTTCCCGTCGGCGGATACTTCGTGCCGGCCCTCGATCAATCCCGCGCTCTCCAGCCGCTGAAGGTGCATGTGCAGGAGCGGGCGGCTCATCGAGAGTGCGCGCGCCAGTTCGCTGACGTATGCCTGCCGCTCGCTGAGGGCGGCGAGGATCCGCAGGCGCTGGGGATTGGCCAGTGCGCTCAGAATGTGGAGGTACCGGTCTCCGGCCGATGGTTTAGTCAAGCATCTCCTACATGTGTAAGAAAAATATTACATGTGATATGCAATATTGTCAAGAGGGATGAAAAATTCGGATTAGGCAGGTTCCGGATTTAAAAAGAACCTTAACAGGCTGCTGATAAACGACCAGAGTGTTATTGCGAGGAGCGAAGCGACGAAGCAATCTGCTGATTATCCCTAGAAAAGCGAGATTGCTTCGCTCCCGGAGCCTGCCCTGAGTGCAACGAAGGGGTCGCTCGCAACGACGTCAGGCGCATTTTTCCGCACCCTGTAAGGGTCCGGAAATGCAGGCTTCCCCGATCACCCCCCTATTCGATGAACTCCTGCACCGCGTCCACGAACTGCCGCAGCGCGGCGAGTGTCCCGTGGATATCCCCCTCGATTTCCAATCCATGATGCACACCCGGGAGGACGAGCGCCTTTCCCTTCGTGGCATCCACAAGCTCCCCGAGCAGCGCCGGATTGTAAAATTCGTCCGCCGTCCCGATGATGAACAACGACCGGGGACGGTGTTTCCGGATCTGCGCGCACATCCAATCGCTGGCCAGGACCGGGGTGGACCAGATGCAGGCAGCCGCGGCAAAGCGCGGGTCCTCCAACAGATGCCCGATTGCCAGCGTCCCGAGGGATTTGCCGATCAGCGTGATTTTTCGATAGTCGCGTCTGACCAGTCCGGCCGCGCATGCGGCGCGCACATCCGCGGAAAGCCGGTCGGCCTGATCCTGCTTGGATTGCTGCCGGAAGTCGGTTTTCGAGTAGGCATATTCGACCCGCAGCACATCCGCCCCCTTTTTTTGAAGGACCAATCCCGCATAATGCAGGTCCGGCATGTCGATCGTGTGGCGGAAACCGGGCAGGATGATCCCCAGATGATCCGTCGCGGCGGGGTGCACGATCATAGAGGCGGGGACCGGTTTGTCCTCGTGTCCAAGAGCTTCGATTGGGATGATTTCCATGGGATTGCCTCTTCCGTTAGCAGGTTGTTGAAAAAAGGCTGAGGATGTCATTGCGAGGAGCGAAGCGACGAAGCAATCCCCTTCTTTTTCCGAGGGGGGAGATTGCTTCGCTCCCGGAGCCGGCCCTGAGCGTATGCGAAGGGGTCGCTCGCAATGACACCTGGTTTTTCCTTTTTCAACCCCCTGTTAGGTGACAATGTATGAAAAAACGGCGGCCGCAGGATGCTATTTCGCCATCGGCCCGGCAAAATATTCCCGCCGCACAAAGCGGCCGCTCCTGTCCGCCGGATCGAAGTAATCCGCCATCCAATCGTCTTTGTCGATCAGGTATTGAGGCTTCCATTCCTCGGGCACGTTTTTTTTCTTCTTCTCCAGGTAGATCTTGACCGCCTCGCGGTAGGCGTAATGACTGTACAGGCGCAGGAACTCGCCGAAGTAAATGTCGGCGATCCGCTTGTCGCCCCGGATCACGAGCATGTTCTCGTCGTTGCGCTCGGTGCTGGCCTCGCTGAAGTTGGCGCTGCCGGTCACGAGCGTGGGCGAGGCGCCCAGCGGGTCGACCAGCATGTACTTGGTATGGACCCAGGGCACGTGAACGCCGGGCGTGATCTTGTCCAGTTCCGCCAGCCAGCGGTCGAAGCTGTCGGTGATGATCCGGTTGCCGATCGCGAGGACGACGTTCGGGCGGTTGCGGATCAGCTGCAGATCCTTCTCATCCTGTTGCTTGTTGTTCGGGCTGCCGAAGGCCCTGTCCAGGAGCCCCATGCGCAGGACGGAATCGTCCTTGCGGTACACCTCCTGGAACTTGTCGTGCATGCCGAACGGAAAGGTCATGAACAGCCCGCGCTCGGCGCCGCCCGCGATCGCGACGTACCACGCGAGCGAATCCAACTGCGTGCCGCGCGGCGAAAACACGGGGTGGGTGACCCGGTTCCACGGATCCGGCGGGGCGGGGGTGCTGGTCATGTTGGCCCCGCGGTAGGTGTTGTCGACCTTGGGGTCTTTTTGCAGACGGTCCCAGTATTCCAGGTATGCCTGCGCGACGGCGCCATCTTCCACGATGTGGCCGACATTCGAATGCCCGAAGATGCCGTTCTCGGTGAGGTTGGTCGAACCGGTCCAGACCGCCTTCGGCGCCCCGTCCCGGCTTAGGATGAAGAATTTGTTGTGCATGAGGTTGCCGTTGGCCAGGCCCTGGCACAACGGCTTGATCCCGGCGGCCTGGATCGCCTCGCGGTTCCGCTTCCACGGGCCAAGCGGCTTGCCGTCCTTATCATGCGAAACGATGTCGTCGAACAGGATCTTGACTTTTGCGCCGCGCTCCCTGGCGCGCTTCACCGCCGCCAGCACCGCCGGCCATTGGAATTCGTAGATAGCGCCGTGGACCTCCCAGCCCGGGCCGGCCCGGTCGAGAAAGGCGGTCAGCGCTTCGAGCAATCCGCGCGAGAGCCATTCGTAGGCGCTTGGCCCGGCCTTGCTCGGCCGTTCGTTGAGGAATCTGCGCGCGTATTCCTGTGTCGCCACCGACCCGCGGTTGAAGAAAGCCGAATGGGCGGGGCCGGTTTCGAGCTCGGTTGCGATCCGGACCGTGACCATGTGTTTCGGCGCAAGGTGGGCCGGATCGTCGTACAGGGCGATAATTTTATACGTGTAGTTGTGGCCCGGCTTGACGCTGTAATCCGCCCATTGGAAGGATTGCACCGGGTGTTTGCGGGTCGAGAAGGTCTCGCCCCGCGCGGGGTGCGGCGCTGTCTTTTCGAAGGTCTTTGTGCCGCGCAGCCAGAGGGTGTCTTCCTCGGTATGGTCGGTGCGCCGGAAGGCGAACCCGCGGAATCCCGGGCGCTGCCCGGGAGCGAGGTTGAGGCCGAAAAAGGCGACGTGGGTGCTGGTGACGGCGTTGCCCGTCAGGCCGTGATGGTTGTTGAATGGTTTGCGCATGGGGACCCCTCCTCCGGGAGCAAGGGCGGGGAATTCGCCCTCAGGGTACAGGATAGCATGTTTTCAGTGGCGCCGCATGCCGGAATCGGGTGGTTTTGGGTTTTGCCGCTGACCTTTATTAATGTTGGCGCGATCGCCGTGTTTTGCGGCCGTGGGCGGCGATCACGGCTACACTGCCGTCCGCTTCGTCCGGCCGACCGACAAATATAAATATCCGAAGAAATATTCCCGGAAGGGGGTTTCCTGCATGTGGCGGCGGATGGAATCCATCGGCCGCTGCGAGAGGAATTTCGGGTCGATCCCGAACGACTGCTCCCGCCAGCGGGGGAAAACCGCTGTCCAGACCGGCGGCCGGTCCGGATATTTGGCGTCGAGGAAGGCCAGGCGCCCGCCAGCTCGACATTCCCCCAGCCCGCTTTCTCCACCCGGCGCCGCGCCCGGTCGAGCATCTCCGGAGAAATATCCACCCCGATGAGCTTCCCCGAAGCGCCCACTGTTTTTGCCAGGAGCGGGAAATTCAGCCTGGTGCCGCATGCCAGGTCGATCACCGTGTCGCCGGGCGCCAGCGCCTTCACCGTATCGCGACGGCAGCGGCCCTCGTCGATTCCCATCAGGCGGTATGCACGGACTCCCCAGTCGTAGCGTCCGGCCTGGTCGCGGAAATAGTCGAGGATTTTCTGTTTCGAGTCGGGCATTTTCCCTCGTAGGGAAAGTTGAGGCCCGAGATACCGGATGGCGGGTGTGCCGCGCGTCGGTTCCGATACTCATCCGGAATACAGGTTTTTTTTATCATGGCGGCGATCCGTGATTGGGGAAGTCAAGGTCAGCCACAAAGAACACATAGAGCACAAAGATAATATTTCGGAATACTATGTGCCCTTTCTGCGGCGTATCGAGACCGCGCAAAATTACCGGTGGTCTCGATACGTAAAAACCGCTCCTCGACCAGCTTAAATGCCTTTTTCAACAGCCTGTTAAAAAAAATGAGCGGGCACAGCACGGATCGGTTGTCGTTTCCCTGGATGGAAAAGCGGGATTTTAATAATCCCGACACGACGCCGCATAACCAAGCCCTCGATTTGGGCTGTTGGGTAGGTGCTAACTGCCCGCTCTATAAATTCATTATACGAGGTTGTCAATACCCGTGCCGTAAATACCGTGATTTAATTGTGGACCTATTAATGGAAGGTTTAGAATGAAATGTAAGTATGAAGGTATCAACCCCCAGTAGGCTGTTGAAATTCGATCAGGGCGTCCCGGAAGTAAGCGTATAAAGGCCGAAAAACTCCCACATCACTGCCGTCGCGTCGATATCCCGGGATGTCCGGCCTGTAAGCCATTCCGGCAACGGCTCGCCCCCGGGCCAAGCGTGCCCGCCTCCATGCACGGTATATAGAATCACTTCGGAGCCCTCGAGGCAGCCGCCGTACCGGATCCCCGTCACCTCGCCGGCGGGCGGCAGCACTTCGGCCGTTCCCGCGCAGCCGTTCCTCCCGGCCCAATCCGCCGCCCAATCCTCCACGGGCGGAAACGGGTAGTGGAACGAGGCGGATACGCCGCCGATGTACGGCACGATCGGATCCGCCGTCCCATGAAAGGCTATCACTGGAACGGGGCGGCCCGGATGGCATTCATCCCGCGGCAGCAAATAGGCGCCCGATACGCTCCCGAACGCGGCGATCCGGTCCGAAAGCCTGCACGCCAGCATATCCGACATTCCCCCGCCGTTCGAGAGGCCGTTGGCGTAAATCCGCTCCGGATCGATACTGTACTCGGCTATGAGGGCATCGATCAGATCGGAAATGAATTGCACATCGATGTTGGGAAAGGTATCGCCTGCTTCGCTGCGGATCCGCCAGCGCAGGGGGAATCCGGTGCCGGCGGGGTACACGACGATAAATCCCTCGCGGTCCGCCAGCCGGTTCCACCGGCTGATCTGCATCTGGTGGGCGGGCCATTCGGCGAAACCGTGCATGCTGATCACGAGCGGGACGGCCGCGGCTCCGTCGTAGGAGGCGGGGACGTGCAGGACGTAACGCCGTTCCTCCCCGCCGGAAGCGATCCTGCCGGATACCTCGCCGGCCGGCGGAGTATAGACGGCTTTCGCATACAGTCCCAACAGGAGGAGTGCGAGCGCAGCCGGAACGCCGAGCGCGATCGCGAGGCCGATCCCGATCCGGCGGAAGAGGCGTTTGTTCATGAGGATACCCCGTTTTTTCTCCGGCCGGAGCGCCGCTATTCGCGGTTCAGGGACCGGTAGAGGAACCAATCCGCGATGGTGATGAGGATGGCGGCGATCGCGAGAACGCCGAGAACCGTCCCGCGAACCGCATCCGGAATCTCCAGTCCTCCACCGATGGCCAGCAGCTGCAGCGAGAGCCAGGCCGACCCCAGTAATAAAATGGAAGTAATACAAAGCTTGTGCCACTTCCAGAACCGGCGGAGCGGGTTGGTGATTCGTTCGAGAAAAATATCCCGGCCGATCCGGGTTTGGATCGCGTCCAGAATTTCGATCGGACCGGCCTCGCGCAGTTCCAAGGGGGTGATCCGGAAGGGCGCGGATTTCTTATATTGGAAAATGGACAGGGTGGACCACCATTTGTCCTTTTCCACGGCCGAGATTTCCGCCAGCAGGCACTGTTCGGAACGCAGAAAGGGGCTGGGGAAAGCTTCCGTGCTGATCCGGTCCGAGGCTATTTGGATGCGGTACGTGAATACCACGATGGAGAGGTAGGCGAAAAAGACCGGGATCGCGAGAAATACGACCATCGCGCCCAACGCCTCCTCGGGGACAGCCTCCAGCGCCAAAGGCATGAACGCCATAAACGCGGCTGCGGTGATCAGCAAAACCGATAATTTGACCGGTCCGGAAAACCGGATGACGACATCCTTCCTGGGTATCTGATTCATGCGGAGTATTTTATCAAAGGCCGGAAATGCCGGCCAAGGGGGATTTTGCCCGGCGGAATTTTTTACACCGGCAGTTGGGGATCATGGGCCATGGACAATCGACAATCGACCATCGACGATCGACCATCGACGGCAGATCATCGACCATCGAGAACCGGTAACCCTCCCCCGTCAAGCGGTTTTCTTGACGGGGGAGGGCAGGGAGGGGGACGATGGTCGACTGTCGATGGTCGGTTTTTACGGAGTGTTTCCCGCTCTCCAGACGAGATCGTAGCTGCCGGTCGCCTCTGTAAGTTCGACCCTCAGGAGCCATTTTCCGGGAAGCGCCTCCAGGGTCAGGTCGCGCTTAAAATCGGCGGAGTCGGCAAAGGTCTGTTCCCACACAATGCTTTCGTCCGGCCCGAGCAGGGTTATTTTTAAAGTGCCGGCGGTTAATCGGATCTTCCGGATGAGGAGTGTGTGAAACACCATCCCCGGTTCGATGATTATCTCGGTCTCTTTAATCTCGGTCGCGGCGTCGAAAGTCGATTTCTCGGACCGGGTCGAAACCTGGCTTGTCCCGTTAAGGGTTGAGGAACACCCCGTCAGCGCAACTAGCGCTCCTGCGAAGAATAAAGTGATAATGACGTGCTTATTCATTTTGATCGTCTCCAAAAATAGGCTGACCGGGAGTGCAGTGTACCGGAGCCGGGCTCGGCCGGAAAACAGCCGTACTTTTTAGACAGTTTTCATCGGTAAAAGTTACACCCCAGCTGGAGGACGCAATATGCGGACGGGAATTGACGATGGTCGATTGTCGATGGTCGATGGTCGATTATGGGTTATCCGGCCGGCGCAATGAATATCAGCATCAGCGCAAAATGGCTATAGGCGCCGAGGATCACAAAGATGTGCCAGATCTCGTGGAAGCCGAAAACGCCGGGATATGGATCCGGTTTCTTGACCATGTAGACGACGGCGCCGCCGGTGAAGAACAGGCCGCCCGCCAGCAGCCAGGCGATCGCGCCGGCGGGCATTTGCGCGAGGATTTCACCGACACCCGCAATGGCGAGCCAGCCCATGAGCAGATAAACGGCTGTCGTAACCCAACGGGGGGCGTTGATGACAAAGAGCTTTACCGTAATGCCGATCAGGCCGAGCGCCCATACGATCGCCAGGAATCCGCCCCGCCAGAAACCGGTAAAGTAATGGAGGCAGATTGGGGTGTACGTTCCCGCGATGAGCAGGTAGATCGCGGAGTGGTCGAGTTTTCGTAGAAAAAGGGCTGCTCGGGGGCCTGTCTGGGCCAGATGGTAGATCGCGCTTGAGGAGAACATCAATACAAGCGTAAGGCCGTAGAGGCAAAGGGAAGCAAGTTTCGCCGGATCATCTCTGGCAAGGTATGCCAGCACAATTGTGCCTACGAATGCGACGGCGGCGGCAATAAGATGGGTCAGGCTGTTCACCGGCTCGCGAAATCTTCGCAGCAACTCTGCCTCCGACTTCTTTACAGGGATGGGTTGTTCTGCACTTGCCCATTAACGGAACCCCTCAAGCATCACTTGAAGATGCCACAGATCTTCATTCCCGGCAAACGCCGCGGCGGGGTTATATGGTTATGAAAATGGCCGGTTGGGGGGCGGCAATTATGGGGCCGCCAGGTTAAAGCCCGAAACCGTTTATGACAAACACAAGGGTTGTCACCAACGCCCCTGCAATCGCTCCAGCCGCCAGTTGGGCCGGCGTGTGTTTGCGGCGGTGCAGGCGCGCCCAGGCCACTAGCGGCAGGCTCAAAAAAGCCCATAGCGCGGGCAGCCCATACACGAACAACAGCGCGGTGGAGAAGCCGCCCACGCCGGCCATGTGCAGGCTGATCTTCCAGAAACTGGAAATGGTCAGCATCGCGATCGCCAGGCACAAGTATGTCAGGACGATGACGGTTAAAAGTTGCGGTCCTCGCACGGCCCGAAGCACCAGGAGGGCGAACACGTCGCTGCCCAGGCTGACCAAACTAAACCGCGGGCGTTCGGAGCGCCGGGTCATCTCCATATCGCTTACCCAGCCGCGCCGGCGGCCGATCCACAGATAGGCCAGCGGGATGCCCGTCACGATAAGGAGCGTCAGGGCTGCCCACCCCATCCCGGAGATCCCGCCCCCGGTCCAGCCGAAGGCAAGAAAGACGGGTATGGATAGCAGGGAACTGTCAAACAGAATGGATATCCACCGTGCCAAACGGTCTGCCAAGAAATGTCTCCTTGATGCCCCGGGCGTGGACTCTTGTACACAGATTACACCGAAAAGAGCCGATTACACCGAAAAGCATTTGGTTTTTCCTAATTCACTATCCACTGCATCATATTCCGGAAAAATTACAAAATCGGTGTTTTCGGTTTTTCTCGGTGTTTCGGTGTACGCTTTTTTGGGACTGAGTAATTACCAGAGACTTAATCGTCGAGGAAAAATCCTTTTTCGAAGGTCGATCGTCGATGGTCGATCGTCCGTGGTCGATCGTCTCTATCTTCCATCGTCCGTTTCCCGCATCACCAACCTCTCCCGCTTCACATCCACGGTCACATGCTCCGCCCCCAGCGCCGCCAGCACCTCATCCGGGCGGCCGGTAGCTTCCGCCGTGAGGCTGAGACGCATGCGCAGAATATATCCGTCCAACGTAAGCGAGAGGATCCGCGGGCGCAGGTCGTATATTTTTCCACGCCGTTCGCGTGGGAGAGTCGCATTCCCAATTAATTGTTCAATCCGCCGGGGTAGATCGTCCGGCCACGCGTCCTCGATCGGCACGGCCGAGTAATCGCCCGCCAGGATGATTTTTTCCAGCCCGGGCGATCCTTCCGCGAGCGCCTCCACCCGCACGATCCGCATCCCCGGCGGCGCGGACAAGTTCAACCGGCCGGCCGTCTCCTCCGGGTCGCACACTTCGCTGGTCTCGATGTCCACCAGCTCGTTTTCGCCGAGCGCGCCGAGCGGCAGCGCCGCGCCGATCTGGATTCTCGGGTGCGGGTGAAAGCCGGCCGAGTACGCGATCGGGACGCGCGCCCGGCGCAGCAGCCGCTCCCAGGCGCGCTGCAGGTCCAGGTGGCCGGTGTAGCGCATCGCCTCGGTCTTGGCAAACTGTATCCGGTAGAAGGTCCGGTTCATGTCGGGCGCGCCGTCGGGCAGAATTGCGCTTCCACCGGGAGCGCGTCGCGCAGTTCGCGGAAGGTGGTGAGAATTCCGCACCCGAAGCACTCTTCGCGGCAGTCGCCGCGCGTGCGGCCCGCCAGGCTGTCTTCATATTGGCGGCGCAGATATTCCTTGCGTACGCCCACGTTGATGTGATCCCAGGGGAAAATTTCGTCCGCCGCGCGCTCGCGGTCGGTGTAGAAGGCCGAATCGAGCCGGGCTTCCTCGAAAGCCGCGTCCCACGCGCCGGGCTGGAAGCGTTCGCTCCAGGCGTCGAACCGCGCGCCGTTTTTCCACGCGCGTTCGATCACCGCGCTCATCCGCCGGTCGCCGCGCGCCAGCCGGGCTTCCAGCAGCGTCGTCTCGGGCGGGGTCAGGTCGAGCTTCAGCCCCGGCCCGCGCAGCTCGCGCCGCAGCAGGTCCTGCTTGGCCCGGATCTGCTCGCGCGTGTCCATCGCCATCCACTGGAAGGGCGTATGGGCCTTGGGGATGAGCGTGCTTACCCCGGCGTGCACTTCCGCCCGCCGCCCCAGGCTCCGCCGCCCTTCGGCCAGGACCGCGCGCGCCAGCTCCGCGATCGCGCGCACGTCGTCGGCCGTCTCGCGCGGGTGGCCGATCATGAAATACAGCTTGATCGTCGTCCATTTGCGGCTGTAGATCTCGCGCACGGTCTCGATCAGCTGCTGCGCGGCGATCGGCTTGTTGAGGATCGCGCGCATGTGCTCGGTCGCCGCTTCCGGCGCGAGGGTGAAGTTGCCGCCGCGGCTGCCGCGCAGCGCCTCGACCAGGTCGATCGAGACCGTTTCGATCCGCAGCGAGGGAAGCGAAATGCGGAGCCGCGCCTGGTTGAATTTGCCGCTCAGCGCGCGCACCAGCTCGGTGATGTGCGAGTGATCCGACGAGGAAAGCGAAAGCAGCGCCACCTCCTCGTAACCGGTGTTGCCGACCGCGGTTTCGATCGCGGCGACGATCTCTTCGACGGAGCGCTCGCGGATCGGGCGGGTGACATGCCCGGCCTGGCAGAAGCGGCAGCCGCGCGTGCAGCCGCGCATGATCTCGATCGCGTAGCGGTTGTGGACGGTTTCCAGGTAGGGGACGACCGGCCGCAGCGGCGGCGCGGGCAGGCGCGGCACGATCCGCTTGATGATCGGAAACCGGGGCTGTTTGTCTTTCTCGCCCCCTCCGGCCGGCGGAAAGATCCGGGAGAGCGTGCCGTCGGGGTGATACTCCGGCCGGTACATCTCCGGCACATACATCCCCCACACTCCCGCCAGCCGGTGCAGCGCGGAGTAGCGCGAGGCGCCGCTGCGCTTGCGCCAGCGCAGGATGTCCAGCAGATCGAGGATCAGCTCCTCGCCCTCGCCGACCGCGAAGGCATCGAAGAATTCCGCGACCGGCTCGGGGTTGAAAGCGGCGTGCCCGCCGCCCACGATCAGCGGATGATTTTCTCCGCGGGCTGAAGCCCGCAGCGGGATGCCCGCCAGATCCATGGCGTGCAGGGCATTGGTGTAAAGGGATTCATAAGGCAGCGTCATACCGAGCAGGTCGAAATCCGCGACCGGGCGGCGGCTTTCGAGCGAGAAAAGCGGAATCCCCTCCCGCCGCATCGCCGTCTCCATGTCGCCCCACGGCAGGTA
>CAZYSF010000529.1:0-1747 GCA_964649635.1 uncultured Anaerolineales bacterium
CGCCCCACCTGGCCGATGCGCTGAAGAAGCACAAGCAGCTGCTGCGCTGCGACGCGGTGTTGAATTGCGACACGCTGATCCTCAGCCCGGACCTGCCCACGCTCGTCTATGGCCTGCGCGGGCTGGCGTATTTTGAATTGCGGGTGGAGACGGCGGAGCACGACCTGCATTCCGGATTGTTCGGCGGCGCCATCCCGAACGCCGGTCAGGTGCTGGCAGAACTGATTGCGGGGATGCACGATCCGCAGGGGCGGGTGACTCTTCCGCACTTCTACGATGACGTGCTGGCGATTGAACCCGACGAACGCGCGGAACTCGCGCGGGTGCCTTGGACGGAGAAGGACTTCATCGCCCAGGCCACCGCGCTGGGCGTAAACGGCGAAGAGGGCTACACCATCGTGGAGCGGATCGGCGCGCGCCCGACGCTCGAGGTGAACGGGCTGCTGTGCGGTTTCACCGGCGAAGGATCCAAAACCGTCCTTCCGGCGCGGGCAATGGCGAAAATTTCGATGCGGCTTGTGCCGGATCAGAAGCCCGAACGGGTGAAGGAGCAATTCGAGGAGTACCTCCGCATGCGCGCGCCGGCCTGGGTTAAGTGGGAAGTCGTGGATCTGGCCGGAAGCCCGGCAGGGCTTGTGCGCCGCGATACGCCGGCGATGCAAGCGGCGATCCGCGCGCTCGAGGCCGCCTTCGGCGTGCGCCCGGTGTTCGCCCGCGAGGGCGGCAGCGTTCCGGTGGTCTCATGGATCCAGGATATCCTCGGCCGCGAGTCGATCATGATGGGCGTCAGCCTGCCGGACGACAACCTGCATGCACCGAATGAGAAATTACACCTGCCCACGCTCTGGCGCGGGGTGGAAGCGTACATCCGGTTCTTTTATGAGCTTGCTAAATGAATTGGCGATAGATTTGCGGAAAAACGAATCCCGATCATCGCAGGGAGCGGCATGACGAACCAACATATCGTTATCGAAGAGAAGCGTGAGAGTACCCAGACGGATCACAGGACAGGCTTCGCTCCCGGAGCCAGCCCTGAACCGAGTGAAGGGGTCGCTCGCAATGACTCTTTCTCCTACGGCGGGCAGGCGGTCATCGAAGGCGTGATGATGCGCGGCAAGCGGCATATGGCGGTCGCCGTCCGCCGCCCCGACGGCATTATCCAAACCGAGGTCAAACCGCTCAGCGGCATCTACCGGAGCCGGATCACGAAAATCCCCGTTCTGCGCGGCGTCCTTCTCCTGTGGGATACGCTCGGCCTCGGCTGGCAGAGCCTCGAATTTTCCGCTCAGGCACAGGGCGAGAAACCGATCACCCGCGGCGAGTGGGTCGGGACGGTCCTGCTTGCCCTGGCGATCCTGGTCGGCGTATTTTTTCTCCTCCCGGCCGCGGTCGGGCAGGGGCTGGAGAGCCTCCTCGCGCCGTCCGTCGAATCGGCGAATGCAACGATGAACGCGGCTTCGCAGGCCGCCGAAACGGTCGCCCAAAGCCCGGCGCTCCCCGCCTGGCTGCCGGCGGTGGCGGGCAACCTGACCGAGGGCGTCATCCGCCTTGTTCTGCTGCTGCTCTACCTTGTGCTGGTCGGGCGCATCCCCGAGATCGCCCGCGTATTTGCGTATCACGGCGCCGAGCATAAAACCGTCGCCGCGTATGAAGCCGGAGCGGAGCTCACACCCGAGGCGGCTGAAAAGTATCCGAAGGAGCACCCGCGCTGCGGCACGTCGTTCCTCATCGCGATCGGCGACCGCAC
>CAZYSF010000530.1:0-3626 GCA_964649635.1 uncultured Anaerolineales bacterium
GAGCTGTTCCAGGTTGTGGCGGGCGAGGTTCTGCATGTCTTCGCGCTGATCGTAGGAGATCACGCGCCCCTGCGGGCCGACGGCGGTGGCCAGGGCCGTGGTCAGCGCGCCGGATCCGGTCCCGGCTTCAATCACGGTGACGCCCGGCGCGATCGACAGCTTTAGAAGGATGTAGCCGATGTCCTTCGGAAAAATGATCTGGCTGCTGCGTTTCGTATCGCGCAGGACGTCGTGCAGGGAAGGGGGCAGCAGATAGAACGGGCGGCCGAGATGGCTGTCCACCCGGGCGCCCCACGGCTTCCCGATCATATCGTCGTGATAAAGCAGCCCGCGGTGGGTGTGGAGTTCCGCACCGGGCTGCAGGCGCACCAGGCGGTATTTGTGGTCGCGCCCGACCAGTTGAACCATATCACCTGCTTTAGTTGATGTCACGTTGTCTCCTCCGGCGGGGATGATTGTAACGTGCCGGGGGCGGGGAGGCAATCGGACCCCCGTTCCATAGTCCCTCCCCCTCCTGTGTCCTCCCCCGTTAGCGCTCCTACTGATGGAATATGAGATCCATTTTTCCAAGCGCTAACGGGGGAGGTTAGGAGGGGGAGGGGAAGGAACAAAAAAACCGGGCGGTTTCCCGCCCGGTTTGCAGGCATTTTTTTAAGTGTCCTTCAGATCTTCTTCATGACCTTCGCGGAATCCATCACCCCGATTTTTTATCCGCCGTGGCCGAAGACGGATTCTCCTCAAGCGGCAATCCATAGCGATCGTAAGCCAGGTTCAGGATTTCGTTGATCAGGATCGAATACTGCATGCCCTCCGCCTTGGCCATGATGCATAGATCGCTGACGTCCGGATTCACACCGGGCAGGGTATTGATCTCCAGCAAGTACGGGTGGCCTTCGGAATCCAGCCGGATGTCGACCCGGCTGCAGTCGTCGGCTCCGATCGCGACCGTCGCCGATTTGGTCAGGCGGTACATGTCTTTTTTCAGATTATCAGGGATATCGGCCGGGCAGGTGTATACCGGAGATCCCTCAGCGCCCGGAACGATCCCCTTGGCTTCCGACCCGTATACGCCCTGGCCGACGCCGACATTCGGATCGATCTCGAGAACCGGGAAATAATGGAAGCCGTCCGCCGAGTACAAGTCCGGATTGGCGCGCCTTCGGCCGGTGGGAGGGTTGCCGATGATCCCGACGGTGAACTCGCGGCCGGGGAGAAAGCTCTCCACCAGCGCCGGCTGGTGATAATCCTGGATGATCCGGCGCGCCTCGCGCCGCAATTCCTCTTCGTTCTGGACGATCGACGTCGGGGAAACGCCCTTGCCGGAGCCTTCCCGGACCGGTTTAACGAACAGCGGAAACCGCAGGGTGGAGCGCAGCGGGGCATCCGGATCGTGGAACAGCTGAAAGGGAACGGTGGGCAGGCCGCGGTCGCGCCAGATGCGTTTGGCGATCACTTTTTCGAGCGAGATGGCGTTGGCCAGTATCCGCGATCCGCTGTAGGGGATGCCAAGCATCTCGAGGATCGCCGGGATGTGCGATTCGCGCGCGTCGCCGCGCAGACCCTCCGAGATATTAAAGCAAAACTGGGGCTTGGTCTTGCGGACGCTGTCGAGCAGCGAGACGTCGGCTTCGAGGAAAAACGGCTTGTGCCCGACCAAGCGCAGCGACTGGAGGATCGCTTCCACCGTTTCTTCGCGGTCGTATTCGACATTCTCGTCGGGGGGAGCGTCCGTCCGCAGCGGAACGTTCTTTTTCATATTCGCCAGCACGGCGACTTTCAACGGGGGACCGACCCGGCGCGGAAGGGCCGGAACGATCGGGAGCGAAATTTGTGACCCAGGAGGTTCTTCGATGGGCTTCTCTCTGTTCATGCTATCCTCGGCGGATTGAGGTGACTCCAAGGCAACAGAAAAGCCCCACCCGCCGGGTCAGGGCTCCAGGATTCCTTGTCTCGAAGTGCCTTTATTATCGCATGATTTTATAAAAGTGCAAGATGCCGTTCCGCTTCCGCGGCGGATCCCATATAATCAGTATCGGACCGCCCGCCGGTGCAACGCCGCATCCGCCGACCGGGATGAACCGGAATACCCGCAAAGGAGATCGCATGACCAGAATCATCGATGTGTCGGTGGAGGTTTTTTCGGGAATGCTTGTTTGGCCGGGGGATGACGGCGTGGAACTGCACCGCACCCAGAAGATGGAAGAGGGCGCGCACAATAATTTTTCGCGGATCGCCTGCGGCGTGCACACCGGAACGCACGTCGACGCCCCGCGGCATTTCATCCCCGGCGGCAAGACCATCGAAGCTCTGCCGCTCGACGTTCTCTGCGGCCCCGCCTGGACGGCCGATTTTTCCCCCATTCAACGAATTGGAGAAGAACATTTGGAAAGGGCGGGAATTCCCGCGGGCATAAGGCGGCTATTGCTGAAAACAGATAACTCAAAAGTACTCGAATCGATGAAGGAATTCCAGACCGACTATGCCGGATTGGACGAAAGCGGCGCGAAGTGGATTGTCGCTAGGGGGATTCACCTGGTGGGGAGCGATTATCTGTCGGTGGCCGTCCGGGATCAGACCGGTCCGGTTCACCGCGTGCTGCTGGGCGCGGAAGTGATCCTTGTGGAAGGGCTGGTATTAAAAAATGTCCCGTCTGGAGCATGCCGCTTCACCTGCCTGCCGGTAAAAATCCGCGGCTCCGACGGCGCGCTCGCCCGCGCCATGGTGGAAGTGGAATAAATAAACTACATAGAACACCTAGGTTATAAAAGGAAAAAACTGAACCCGGTGGCATCTTGAAGTATTTCCGTGACCTTTGTGCCTTTTGTGGAAAAGCAATCGCCACAAAGAACACATAGGTCACAAAAAGGAAAAACTGAGTCCGGCGGCATCTTGAAGTATTTCCGTGACCTTTGTGCCTTTGTGGAAAAGTAATAGCCACAAAGAACACATATGTCACAAAATTAAAAAAACAAGACCGGTGAGGATTCGTTTCAAGGGGCGGTCCAGCAAAAGAATGGTTTCAACCGGTTTGCGGCGGATTTCCCTGCAAATCGAGTTCAGCCGCAATAGGCCGCATGGCCAGAATGACGTTATCGACGTGCTCCCACAGTTCCACGCCGAATTCCGCGGCGCCGCGTTCCATCTCCTCGCGGTTGGCACCGGCGGCAAAGGCGCGGTCCTTCCACTTCTTCTTCACCGATTTGGCGGTCAGGTCCGAGAGCGAGCGCGACGGCCGCACCAGCGCGACGGCGGTGATCAGTCCGGTCAGCTCGTCGCAGGCGAAGAGCGCTTTTTCCATGCGGTTGTCGCGCGCCACGCCGGTGTGATCGGCGTGCGAAAGCACCCCGTGGACAATTTCCTCCGGAATGTGGCGCTGGCGCAGAATCTGCGCCCCCGCCTGCGGGTGGCTCTCCAAGTCAGGGTGGATCTCCCAGTCGAAATCGTGCAGCAGCCCGACCGCGCCCCATAATTCCTCGTCTTCGCCGAACTTCTTCGCGTAGAAACGCATCGCCGCCTCAACCGCCAGCATGTGCCGGACGAGGTTCTCGTTCTTCACGAATTCGCGGACGATGGCGAGCGCTTCTTCACGTTTCATGGCATCTCCTTTTCTTCCCCACTCTCCCCCC
>CAZYSF010000531.1:0-15021 GCA_964649635.1 uncultured Anaerolineales bacterium
CGCGCGGCCGAGATCGATCCGGCCGCCGGCCATGAGACCATCACCTTCGACCTTCTGCAAGCGGGGGTGGAAAGGCGCAAGGATGCCCGCTTCCGTTAGGCCCAGATCCGGAGCGCCGCGTCGGAAATCCGCGGATGCTGCGGGTGCGGTTAACCGCCATGGCCGGTGAAACCCTTCTGATCGTCGACGACAGCCGGGATATCCGGGACCTTCTCGACCAGGACATCCTTTCGCCGATGGGGTTCACGGTTCAAACGGCCGCGGACGGGAAGGCGGGCTTGGACCTGGCCGCACGCTGCCAGCCGGATCTCATCCTTCTGGATATGAACATGCCGCGCATGTCCGGGTTGGAGATGCTGGCGGCGCTGCGCAGGAACGAATCCGCCGTGCCGGCCATCCTCATGACCGCGTACGGGTCCGAAGCCGTGGCGATCGAGGCGTTCCGCCTGGGCGTGCGGGATTACGTCATCAAACCCTTCACGTCCGACGAGATCCTGCAGTCGATCGACCGCGCGCTGAATGAATCGCGCCTGGTCCGCCAGAAAGAGGAGTTAAACCGCCATTTGATCACCGCCGAGATCGTCCGGATCACGGTGGTGACGCTGGCCCATTACCTGAACAACCACTTGACCACGCTCAAAGGCGGGCTGACTCTGCTCGGGGAATCCCTCGTCGAAAAAGCCCCCGATCCATACCTGCTCGATATCCTCCAGGCCAGCCGAAAAAGCGCGCTCAGCATCCAGGCGGTGATGAAAGTTCTCCAGGATGCCGCCGGGGTGCGTTTGTGCGCTTACACCGACTCGACTATGATGATGGACATCGAGGCGGCGCTGCGGGAGGAATTGCACCGCCAGCCGGAATTTGCGGAAACGGACGGGTGCGAGATGCGATGAGCCGCGGATCCTCCGCCCGCGCCGGCGGTACCGCTCCGCCGGATAAAAGGAAGGCATCGTTGCGAAAGACCAATACCCGCACCAGGCGAAAACCAGGAACCGCGCCGGATATCCTTCCGGATGTCGAGATTCCCCTCTGGGTGGAGGATTTCTCGGCGGTTAAAAAACGCCTGAACGCGTTGCGCGCTTCCGGAATCACCGCCTGGGGGCCGTATCTCGAGAGTCATCCGGAAGAGGTGCACGCCTGTTTCTCGCTGGTGAAGGTGAGCGATGCAAACGCGGCCGCGCTGGATCTCTTCCAGTACGACCGCCGGCAAACCTTTCTGAAGAATCCGCCGCTCCCGTTCGAAAAGGAATGGCGCCATGTGATGCGGGAGGAATTGATCGCCCTGGCGGAAGGGCGCCGAGGGTATGAATCCGATCTTCAGATGAAGACCTTCGACGGCGAGCTTATCTCGATCCGCCGGCGGGTGTTTCTGGCGCGCGGGTGCGAGGCCGATTGGAAGCGGGTGATTGTCGCGCCGGTGGATATCAGCGCCTACAAGAAAACCGAAAGCCAGCTGCTGACCGAGGTGGAGTGGGGGAGTTTCCTGCTGGACCTGTACGAATATTCCTCGCGGCTTTCCGACCGCGACTTGTACGACCACGTTCTGGCGCAGGCGGTCCAATTCACCGACAGCCGGGTGGGTTTCTTCCACGTCCTCTCCGACGACCGGGAATCGGTGATCCTTAAATCGTGGGCCGGCGAGTTGAACGTGGACCTGACCGGAGAGGAAGGCATGTCGGTTCCGATCGGGCAGGCGGGACCGTGGATGGATTGCATCCGGCTCAAACGGCCGGTAATCTGCCGGGACAGCCCGACCTGGCGCTGCATCCAGGGAATGCCGGAAAGCGCCGCCCCGATCCGGCGCCTGCTCAGCGTCCCGGTTCTGGACGGCAACGACGTGGTCTGCGTGCTGGGAGTCGGCAACAAGGAAAGCCCCTACCAGGCGGGCGACATGGCCCACATCCAGCTCGTCGCCTACGGCCTGCACCGGATCATCAAGCAGCGCCGGGCGGTGGAAGCTTTGAGTCAGAGCGAGGAATTGTTCCGCCTGCTGACCAAGCATTTTCCGGTTCCGATCGCCGTCTTCCAGGCCGGCGGGCGCGCAGAGTTTTTCAACGACCGCTTCCTCTCGACCTTCGGCTACAGCCTGGCCGAGATTCCGGACCAGGATTCATTCTGGCTGCGCCTTATCCCGGACGAGGCGCCGCGGCGTGAAGCCCGGGAAGCCTGGCGGCTGGCAGAGGAGCACGCGGCCGCGGAGTTTACCGACGCCGAGCTTAATGATTGCCGGATCCGGTGCCAGGACGGCCGGGAGCGGATCGTCGATGTGCTGGGAACGTCGATTCAAACCAAACAGCTCCTGCTCCTGAACGACGTCACGGAACGCAAGCGGGCCGAGGCGGAAACGCTCCTGAGGACCGAAGAACTGGAGGTGCTGGCGAAAATTTCCACCGCCATGCGCGCCGCCCAAAGCCGCTCCGAAATTTATTCGATTTTGGTCAATCAATTGGCGGTTCTGATGAAGGCCGAAGGGGCGGCCCTGGCGATCCGGAATCCCGAGAGCGGCGAAAGCGTCGTCGAGCTGGGAAGCGCGAAGTGGGAGGACCTGAGCGGTCTGCGGCTTCCGGCGGAGGCGGATTCCTTCAGCGCCCGGTCGGAAGATCATCCGGTCTGGCGCAAGAACGGGCGTGCGGACGCCGAACCGGAGGAAATCCGGCTGACCCACGGCTTGACCGCAGTCGCCCGCGCACCCCTGATCGCGGCCGGGCAGGTCATCGGCACGATCTGGATCGGCCGCTCGAGCCCGATCGGCGAGCATGAGATCCGGCTGCTGACCGCGATCGGGGAGATGGCCGCCACCGCCATCCAGCGGCAATCGCTCCATGAGGATCTGCAGATCCAATTGAACGCCCTGCGCCAGACGCAGGCCCGGCTGGTCCAGAGCGAGAAACTCGCCGCAATCGGGCAGCTTGCGGCCGGCATCGCCCATGAACTTAACAATCCCCTGACGTCGGTGGTTCTGTATTCGCAGCTGGTGCAGCAGGAAAAGCTGGGCGGAGCGGTCCGGGGCAACCTCGAAAAGGTCGTGGCCGAAGCCCTGCGGGCGGGAAAGATCGTCCGCGGACTCCTGGATTTCGCCCGCCAGCGCCCGATCCACCGCGAGCCGGTGCAGGTCAACGAAGCGCTGCGCAACAGCCTGGATCTGATCTCCTACGAACTGGACGCCGAGCAAATTACGGTCAGGCTCTCGCTGGCGTCCGACCTCCCGACGATCACGGCCGACCTGTACCAGTTGACCCAGGTCTTCATGAACCTTATTCAGAATTCCATTCAGGCCATGGTTGGCGCCACCGGGCCACGGGACCTGGAGATCTCGACTGTGTGCGGATCCGAGACCAATTTTCCGCAGGGCGGCGATCCGCGCGCGGTGGTGCGCATTTCCTTTAAAGACACCGGCCCGGGGATACCCGCGGAAATCCTGCCGCACGTGTTCGATCCGTTCTTCACGACCAAGTCGGAAGCCAGCGGGACCGGCCTGGGGCTTTCCATCTGCCACGGGATCGTCGGCGAACACGACGGCCGGATCTGGGCGGAAAGCACCGCCGGGGCGGGGGCGCTTTTCATCGTGGAGCTGCCCGTCACCGCCGCGGAACAGGAAAAACATCCGCGCAAGGAGGAGCGGCCGGCCGGGGAACCCTCCGGACGCCGGTCCCGGATCCTGATCATCGACGACGAGCCGAACGTGTTGGATGTGCTGGCCAAGTCGCTCGCGGGGCGCGGGTATCTGGTGGAAACCGCGGGTGACGGCGAGCAGGGGCTGGCGCGGGCGGCGGAGTCGGCGTTCGACGTGATCCTGTGCGATTTCCGGATGCCGAATTTTTCGGGGATGGATTTTTACCGGAGGATTCAATCCGACCGGCCGCACCTGGCCCGGAAAATCATCTTCATCACCGGCGACACCGCCAACCTCGCCACGCGGCGGTTTATCGAGGAACACGACCTGACCATTCTGGAAAAGCCGTTCGAGCTTCCCGATTTGCTGCAGGTGATCCGCCTGGTAAATGAAAAAGTGCCGGGGTAAGACCGTCGACGATCGACCATCGACCATCGCTATTAATCGTTTTTGGAATTCGTTTTCGCGGCCGGAGTTTCCAACCTTTACTTGATGAATTAATTTTTATGGACCATTCCCCACCGTTACTTATCAAATATTTCCGATAGTCGATCGTCGATGGTCTGTCGTCCATGGTCTATCGTCCGCGGTCAGGTATTTCCGATGGTCCATCGTCTATGGTCAGGTTTTTACGATGGTCGATCGTCGATAGTCGATGGTCTCTCCTCACACCTCGATAAACTCAATCTCCCCTGAAGCCGTATCCAACACGCAGAATGAATATTTCCCCGCCGCGGCGCTCCCCAACGCGCCGGGATTGACCATGGGCGTCCGGCCGATACTATCCTCATGCCGGCGATGGGTTTACGGCGACTTGCACATCCGGTATGCCAATCCCCGCCCCTTTATTTTCTGCGAGAATTACTTAATCCAGATTAACCGAGTCTTCGATTGCCTGGGCTGCCTGCTGCGGCGTTAATATGCCGGCGAAAAGATCCCGGATGCTGTCGTTCACGGTCTTGCCGATCGCCGGAGGGAAGTATTGATCGTAATATATCTGGAGATATTTAACTGCCGCCGCGTTTTGCCAGACCAGCCGGAGAACCGGGTCGGTCAGCCCGACTTCCGCGCCCTTGACCACGGGGAGGGCGAAGCCCTGCTCCGCCTGGGCCGTTTCCGATTCGACGCTGCTTATATATTGGAGGAACTCGACGGCTTCCGGTGGAGCGTTTCGGCCGACCAGCCAGCCGTCGATTCCGCCGAGCGCATCCGAAGGATCGCCGGTGCCGCCTTCGAGCACCGGAAAGGGGAACCAGTCCAATGAGTCGCCGATTCCCGATTTGCTGGTGCTGTTTTCCCGCTCGAGTCGCGATCCCCAATTCCCCATTAATTCCATCGCGGCATTTCCGTTGCCGACCGCGGCGGCTTGATCGCCGTAATAGGCGTCCAGGAATCCGTCTTGGAAGGGGTAAAGATTGATGAGTTTTTGAAGATTCTGGCCGGCCTCGACGAACGGCGGGTCGGTGAAAGCCCCTTCGCGATTGAAAGCAGCCTCGAAAGCGGCCTTTCCGCCCAGGCGTAAAGCCAGAAACTCCCACCAGAAGGCGCCGGTCCATGAATCGGCTTCACCCAGGGCGATGGGTGTGATCCCGGCGGCTTTGAGTTTTTTTACGTCTTCGAGAAAGGCGCCCCACGTCGCGGGCGGCTCGGCGATCGCCGCCCGTCGGAACAGATCCTTGTTGTACCAAAGGCCGACGATGCTTATGTCGCGCGGGACACCGTAGTTTTTACCCCGGACAGCATATTGATCGAGGGCGGCGGAATAAAAAGTCTCCCGCCATCCCCCCTGATCCAGATCAGCGGTGATGTCCTTGAGCAATCCGGCTTGGGCGTACTCCTGAATTCCCGCGTCGCCATAGCTGTGAAAGATATCTGGTGGAGACCCGGCCTGCATGGCGGCGTTCAAATCGGAGGAAAAGGTCGCGGCGTCCAGAATCGTGATGTCGGCTGTAAATCCCGGGTGGGCGGCCGTATATTCATCGGCCAAATTATGGAATAACGTTGCGTTGGCGGCTGTGGTCGATATTTGCCACCAGGTGACGGTGACTTCCCCCGGCGTAGCCGTCTCTGTCGCAAGGAGAGCGGGCTGCGGCGTGGCGGAGGGCGATCCGGTGGAGGGAGTCGCCGGTTCGGAGGACGTGAGGCCGGGCATCGATACGGAGTTGCAGGCGAGGGAGATGAAGAGAAGAAAAACCGGCCAAAAATAAAATAACTTTTTCATTCGGATCTCCTGTAGAGGGGATGGATTTCCGGAATCCCTCCCGTAGCGCATGCGGTTGTTCGATGCCATTGAGTAAATCTTCGAATTTTCGAGATGGACGGATATCATACTCGATCCACATGCACGGCACAACACCGGGGCGGAGGATGGATCATGGTCGATAGGCTAGTGGACCCCGACAAACTCGGCTTCTCCGGTGGATGTATCCAGCACGCAGAAAGAATATGTCTCGCTCGTCGCGCCTCCCAGCGCGCCCGGGTTGATCACGCGCGTCCGGCCGATGCGCTCATCCCGCCGCCGGTGGGTGTGGCCGTGGAAGACAAAATCAAATTTCCCGGATTGAATGGCTTCGGCCAGCCGGTCCGCCCGGTTGCCGTGCAGGAGCGCGATGCGCACCCCGTCCCGTTCGAGCTGAAGCTACGCCGCGCAGGATGATCCCATCCCGAGGCGGGCCACGGCCGCGCGGATCTCACCCGGGTCGCGGTCCATATTGCCCGTCACATATTGAAGCGCCCATCCGTGGAAAAGCCCGGCGGTCGCCGCCGAGACCATGTCCCCGCAATGGAGGATTTCCGATCCGCCGCGTCCGCGCGCCAGGTCGAGCGCTTTGCGGATCGCGGGGCGGTTGTCGTGCGAGTCGGAAAAAACGGCGATCAGCATTTTTTCACAAGTCTCCGATTTTTTTAAGCGAGGGGAATTATAAAGGTCGGAGCGGTGGTTTGCCTTTGCCCTCGCCACAGAGAATTCCCGTTGCCATGCCGTTTGGGAGACCTTCCTTTTAAAGGCCCGCACCGCGAAAAAGCGATCCGAATCCTGTGGAACCGGTGATGGATATTGGCAGGCGTCAATTGGAATCTTAGCAAGAAAACTCCATTGTCATGGAAATACTCCATGCCGGAGTGAAAGTCATGGAAAAATATCATGGAAAACACTGCCTCCGTCGAACCTCCATCGGCTTCCGGATGAAGGAGATTGGGGGGCGGCTGTTCCCGACGTATTTGGGGAGATTTTTGCCAATTTTGATCAAATCATACCTTGACGCTGACATCCAAGTTATTTACACTATCCATGCAGGATTTGGAAGCGTTTACATGGTTTACAGAAACCGGACTAAAGAACCGACTAAAACCGGTTTCCCCTTTACATTTATAAATCCGGGAGTCCAGGAAGCCGATAAAGCGCATGGCGGAGCCATGCGCCTTTCTTTCTGGAATTCACGGACAAAGCCGGCCGTGGCGGCCGGCGGAAGATACCTGATCGGGAAAATTCATGGAGGCTCGGAATGTCGAAAGAACGGGATGATTTTGTTTCCGCCAAAATGGCGAAGATGACTCTCGGGGAGAAGGTCGGCCAGACGCTCACCTTCACCTGGCGCGGCGCCTACCTTACGCCTTCGGGGGTCGAACAGATTACCAAGCTGCATGCGGGCGGCGTGTGCCTAGAGCCGTACGCGCTCGAAACCTGCAAGAATTTATATTGGGGGCGTTCGCAGGTGGACGGCACCTTCAAGAAGCCGAAGGATTATTTTGACATCGCCCACACGTATTTCGACGATCACAACTACGGCGTCAGCGTCACGCCGGAGGAGTTGACCGAGGCGCTCAACGCGCTGCAGAAGATCGCCATGGCCCGCCCGGCCGGGATCCCGCTCCACGTCACGATCGACATGGAAGGGGATTTTAAAAACGACTACACCTCCGGCGGCATCCGCCAGTTCATCCCGCCGATGGGCCTGACCGCCATCGGCGATCCGGAATTCACGTATAAGATCGCCTATGCGCTCGGCCGCCAGATGGCCGCGATCGGCGTGACGCAGTTCTACCATCCCGTTTGCGATGTGAACATCAATCCGAAGAATCCGGAAATCGGCGTCCGCTCGTTCGGCGACGATCCCGCGGTCTGCGCCCGGCATGTGGAGGCGACGGTGCGCGGGTATCAGGATGCCGGCGTCGTCGCTACGGCCAAGCATTTCGCCGGCCGCGGCGATTCAGCCACCGACGCGCACGACGTGCTCGACGTCTGCCGGGCGGACCTGGCGCGGATGCGCGCGGTCGAGCTGGTTACGTTCTCGGCCGCGGTCAAGGCCGGCGTCAAGGCGGTGATGACCGCCCACACGATCTTCCCTGCCTACGACAAAACGCTTCCCGCCACGCTTTCACCCGCGGTGCTGACCGGCCTGCTGCGCCAGGAGCTGGGCTTCGACGGCGTGATCGTCTCAGATGCGATCGGCATGGCCGCGATCCTCAAGAAATGGCCGCTGCCCAAGGCGTGCGCGATGGCGATCAAGGCCGGGGTGGATACCATTTTACTGAAGGCCGACGACGAATCCCGCTCGCAGTGCTTCTTCGGCATCAAGAGCGCGATCGAGCGCGGCGAGCTTTCCGAGGACCGCCTGAACGACGCGGTCCGCCGGCTCCTGAACATGAAGTTCGACCAGGGGCTGTTCGAAAAAGCCGGGAAGGCGGATCCGAAGAACACCACCGCCGTCGCCCGCAGCCAAGCGGTGATCGATCTCTCGCGCGAGGCGGCCCACAAAGCCATGCTGATTGTGCGTGATGATAAGAGCCTGCTGCCGCTTTCAAAAGAAAAGAAAATCCTGGTCGTCGAACAGCTCATCCCGTACCCGTTCCTGGGCAAGGACCTCTACAGCCATCCGCACATGTTCTGCGAGGAGATGGCCAAGCACTCGCTTAACCTCATCCTGGACGACGCCGGGTTCCACGCCTCCGAGGAGGATGTCGCTGAGGCTCTGCAACTGGCCAAGGGGGCGGATCTGGCCGTCGTGACCAATTACTACGCGCGGATCGAAAAGCGCGGCAACAACCAGCATCTGGTGAAAGCGCTCAAGGCGGCCGGGCACACCGTGGTCGTCGTCACCAATTATCCGTACATCGAAGGAACCACCCGCGATGCCGACGCGGTCGTGTGCAACTTCAGCGGCTCGCCGGATTCGATCCGGCTGGCCGCGGACCTGCTGTTCGGGGCGATCCAACCCTATGCTTCCACCCGGATGCCGATCGCGCTTCCGAAGGAAACCGATCTTCCGCCGCAGAAACCCCCCGCCGCGAAAAAGAGCGCGGCGAAGAAGGCATCCGTCCGGAAGCCGGTGAAACGGAAGGGATTTGCCTACGGGGGCAAGTGCTAGGAGTGCCTGCCGACCCGGCCGAACAGGGAGATTGCTGATGCCGATCCCCGCCGCTTTCGACGTGCGCGATATCCATACCATCCCGGGCGCGAAGATCGCCGCCATCTACGAAAAAAACAGGATGACGGTCCACTTCCAGGGGATGTCGAAGACGCTGCAATTCCCGCAGACGGCCGCCCTGCAGGGCGCGCCCACCTGCTCGGTCGGCATTTCCCCGTACGGCCTGTACAACCGCCTGAACGACGCGGGCCGGCTGATCCTGCTCAACCAGAAGGCGGTCCAGTTCGCGTCCGCGCCCTTTATCCGCATCGGCGAAAAGTGTGTCATGCTCACCCAGCGCAAGCCGCAGTTGGGCGAAACCCCGGACGACATCCCGGCGGTCGAGAACTACTACCATCCCCCCGTCGACGAAAAGCAAGTCTCCCTCACCATTGCTCCGCCCTCAATGGAGATGGCTTTCAAACTGGGCCGGATAAAGATCGTCCGCCGGCTGATCTCGCCCTTCCTGGCGGGGAACGCCGAAACGCTGATGCCCGCCGGGGTCGAGGAATACGAGGTCCACAATTCCTCGGACAAGCCGCAGACGATCACGCTGGTTGTTCCCCGGCCTTCCCTGGTCGACCTGCAGGAGAAGGAGCTTAAGCCGACCGACCAGGACAGCATCTACGTCAGCACCGCGCCGGTGTATGGGCACGTCCACAAGGCCTTCCACTCCGGCGGATTCCAGGGCGTGGTCATGGCGAGCACCGGGAGCCCGAACCGGATGGCGCTGGGCGTCCCCGACCTGCCGGGTGTGACGGTCGATCTGCAGCCTTACTTCTGCCTCAACCGCCTGGCGCAGGATCTGCTCCTCAACGACGACGGGAGCTTCTATGAGAAACGCGAACCGGCGGTGCGCAACGATTACGGCGCGGCGATCGGGCTGACCTTCACCCTGAAGCCGAAGCAATCGATCCGGATTCCCCTTGCCGTGGTCCTGGATTTTCCGACGCAGGGCTTCGTCGACGGGGCGGAATTCGAGCGCCCTTATGTGCGCCGATTTACCGACAAGGAATCGCGGGCGGTGGATATGGTCCGGCTCGCGCTGGAAAAATACCCGGACTGGCAAAAGCGGACGGCGGCTTTCCAGAAGGAGGTTTTTCAGCGCATCCTGGCCGGCCCCGGATACGCCAAAGACAAACCTGCCGCCCTGCGCCTGACCCGCTTGATGCTGAACGAGCTGCATTTCCCGCTTTCCAACGCCGCGGTGTGGGTCGAGGAAGACGCCGGCCGGCAGCGCGCGCGGTTCCTGGAATGCTTCGACTACGCCTACATCAATCCCTCGGACGTGGACTGGTATTCGATGGTGCTGATGCTCTTCTTCCCGCAGGTCGAGGAGGAGTTGTGCCAGAGCTTTGTGGATTCGATCCTGGCCGAGGACCCGACTCCCCGTTTCTATCATTTCCACTCCTCGTTCGTCGAGGCGCGCAAGCATTTCGCCGAGCATCCGGAGGAATACGAAGGCGAGTCGCTGACCCAGATCCGGGACGCGTTCAAGGTGAAGGGCAGCGTGGCGCACGATGTGGGGGCCATGCCCAAGGGGCACGCCCTGCGCAACGTCAGCGATTACGCCTGGTACAACAACAACTACTGGGTGGACCTGTTCCCGAAACTCGCGCTGCGCGTGCTGCGCAACCTGAAGTACATGGGGAACACGGAATTCCTGAAAAAGAACTGGGAGACCCTGAAATTCGGATTGGACTCGCTCCGCAAGCTCGATTTCGACGGCGACGGGGTTCCCGAGGGCTATCCCGACGAGGTTAAAAACACCTTCGACAACCTGGTGCTGTTCGGCGCGGACGCCTACGATGCGACGATGTTCCTGGCCGGCTGCCAGGCGATGATCCGGATGGCGGAGATGATGGAGGATCCGGCCGCCAAGGCGCACATCCAGGCGGCCTTCGACAAGGCGCGGGGGAGCCTCGAACAGCTGTGGCGGGACGGCAAGAACCGCAAGGGTGAGAAGCTCCAGTATTACATCACCTGCTACGACCCCGAAACGGGCAAGGCCAATACCGACGTCTGGACCAATCAACTGGATGCCATCTGGTACCTTCTGGCGATCGGCGAGGAACCGTTCATCCCCGGCGATAGGATCCGGAAAATTCTCAAGACGATCTACCGCAATAACCGCACCACAATGGGCTGGGCGATGACCCGGACGGAGAACGGGAAGAAGGTCGAATCCGAGCAGGGGCAGGATGTGTACACGACCTCCAATTACGTGTTCGCGCAGCTTCTGGATTATTACGGGATGGTCCGGGAAAGCAAGGACGTCTACAAGCACATGGACCGCGTCGTTTTCGAGTTTGGGAATTCCCTGATCACGCCGGACAATTTACGGGCGGAGATGGAGAAGGAAGCGGGGGAATCCGCGCCGGGCCCGCACTACATCGTCGCCGCCTATCCCCGCCCGGGCGCGGTTTGGACCCATCTGGCGCTGCAGCGGATCCGGGAACTGCAGGCGCGCGCCAAATCCAAAACGGTAAGTGCGCCGTCCCTGATCCGATTTGTCTCGGAACTGATGCATCGGGATTTGGAAAGCGAGTTGCCGCCGGAAGCATGAGCCTCGCCGGCGAGGATATTATGACGAAGAAAACCGCAGCGTCCACCGAATACGATCTGACGTTCGTCGGGCACATGTGCTACGACGAGATCATCCCGTTTGGCGGGAAGCCGGTTATCGCGCCGGGCAGCGCCGTGTTATGCGGGGCGATGGTTGCCGCGCGGGTCGGGAAGCGGGTGGCGGCGGTGGTCAAGATGTCGCCGCAGGATAAGCGCATCCTGAAGCCGCTCAAGGACGTTGGGGTGGATACCTTCCTGATCCCGGCCGGGGTTACGACCTATTCGCGCGTGGCGCACGAATCCGAAAATGTGGACGAGCGCCGGATCACGATCGTGCGCACGGCCGGCCGGATTTCCATCCATGAGATTCCGGTACTCCGCTCGCGGTGCGTTCATCTGGCGGGGATTTCCGATTCCGAGTTCGACATGGATCTCATCCATGGCTTAAAATCGAGAGGCGGGCGTCTTTCGGCCGACATGCAGAGTTTTGTGCGGCAGATCACGCCGGGGACGAACGAGATCAACTTCGCCGATGTTGCCGACAAGCGGGCCATCGTGCGGACGATGGATAAGGTGAAGCTGGATGTGATCGAAGCGAAGCTCCTCACCGGGACGGAGGATCTGGAGCAGGCGGCAATAATTGTGGAATCCTGGGGGTGCCCGGAGGTTGTGATCACCCACGCCCAGGGCGTGCTGGCGCGGGCGGGCGGGAAGACCCATTACGAAAAATTTTCCAACCAATCCATCGTCGGGCGGACCGGGCGGGGGGATACGACCTTCGCGGCGTATTTGTGCCGCAGGCTGGAGCATTCTCCGGAGGATTCCCTTAAATTCGCGGCGGCGCTGGTTTCGATCAAAATGGAATCCCCTGGGCCGTTCCACGGGACGCTTCAGGAAGTCTTCCGGCGGATGCGGGAAAATCCCGGACGATAGACCATCGACGATGGACCATGGCCGATAATTGTCGGTGATCCATGGTTTCGCAACCGCAGAAGTTTCTTATTGGGGATCTGCAAACCGCATCGATTACGCACTTAATTCCAATAACGATAATCGGCCATCGTCCATGGTCTATGGTCGATGGTCGATTTTCCCATCGTCCATCGTCGACGGTCTATGGTCGAAGTTGGCGCCATGGCGCCAACCCACCCTACAATGACGTTTGTATCCGCAGCCGCAGAATAGTCCCTCCCCCCGGCCGGTTCTCCACCGTCAACTCCCCGCCGATGACCGCCATCATCGTGCTGTGCAGCGCCAGTCCCTGGCCGGTGGCGTCTTCCGCGGGCACGACGGATTGCACGCCGACGCCGTCATCCGCGATCGCAAGGTCCAAGGATTCGGATCCCGAAAGTGAAATCGTGAGATGGAGCGGATGGGAACCGTCCGTGCCGCGCCCGTACCTGGCCGCATTGCGTATGCCTTCGCGCGCCGCGTAAAACCATACCTCCATATACATCGGCGGGAGCGCGCGCGCGGCTTGATCGGCGGGCGGATCGATCTGCCAGCGCACCTCGTCGAACGATTCCGGCATCTCTTCTTCCAAAAGACGGCGCAAAGCCTCGACGATCCCGCCGGACAAATCCTCCGAGGGCGGGGCGCTCGGCGTATCCAGCAGCAATTGCGAGATCCGGCGGTGGATGGCGGCCAGATCGGCGAGCGCTTTCTCCGATTCCGGTTCCGCTCTGGTCCGGCCGCTGAGCGCCAGCAGCGACGTGTGGAGCGCCGGGAGAATCTCGTCGTGCAGCACGCGGCGGGTTTTGCGGTCGAGGATCCGGCTGCCGACCAGCCGCTCGCGCTGGATGGCGACAAGCCGCCGGGTGAGCTCCGCGCTGGTTTGCGTATCGAGAAAACGCTCGCAGGCGGCCTGCGCGATCTCGAAATCTTCCTGTGTGTAAAGGCTGCCGCCGCGCTTCTCGCCCAAGAGCAGAAGGCCGATCGGACCGCGGCGGCTTGAAAGCGTGAGCGCCCAGCGCAGCCGGTCCGCGCGCCCGGCCTCCAAATTCACGACTGCCGGCCGGCCGGAATCGCCGGTTGTTTCCGGGAGGGGCGGGATGGGGGAGAAACCTTCCGGATACGCGAGCGGCGGTCCCCACAACGGCGCCATCGGTCCGGTCGCCACGAGCGCCGCGCGGTCGCAGCCGAGGATCTCGGAGCACAGCGCGCGGAAGGGGCCGGCGGTGTCCGCGTCGACCGGAGATTCTCCTCCCGCGGTGACCCGTTCATACAATCGCTGGCTGGTGACGAACGGGCGCAGTACCTCGAGGAAGGTATCCCGTTCGGTGTACGAACGGCGCCCGAGCAGCGCGTAGAACACGGTCATCATCACGGTTGCCAGGAGCAGGGTGTAAATCGGCATCACCCGGCCGGCGAGACTCCAGCCCAAGACCAGGCTGTAACCTGCGGCCAGCAGGACGGCGTTCCGCCAATAACGGGCCAACCCGCGCCGCGGCAGAATCCTTCCGGTGAACACCTCGTACGCCACGACTGCCTGCCCCAGGAGCAGCGTGGCCAGGCCGATCAGCGCCGAAATGACCAGGTCGAGGATGCCGAGGATGATCAGGAATTGGTCGAGCTGTTCCGTGGCGGCGTTCAGGAGCACCCACCATTCGGCGATTCCGACCAGCAGGCAGACCGCCAGGAACACGAGCGAGGCGGCCGAAAACCACGGACGCGCTCGCAGCCGCGCCGCCGCTCCCATCAGGCGGGTGGTCGGCCCGGGCCGCCGCAGCGCATCGAAGGCGAGAACGATGTAGAGGACGATGAAAGGCGGATACGCCAGCATCACGCCCGGGAAACCGCTTCCGGCGGGCGGCGGATCCAGTTCGTACCGCGCGAGCTCGCTGACGGCGGGGAAGGAATTCGAGGTCAGCGCCAGGAAGACCCAGGCCAGCGCGGATGCGGCGCAGAAGAGGAACCACGGGCGGTGGCGGCGGACGAGTTCATCCGCGCCCGCCTCCCAGAAGCCGGAATACCACAGCATCACCACATACCAGGAGAAGGGCAGCAGCACGACCGTGATCCATCCCGCCCGCCACCAGGATTGCAGCGCGGGAATGATCGCGGAGAGGCTGAACCCGAGCAGAATGGAATGGAAGACGAAGAACAGGCCGCCCAGCATCAGGCCGGCCGCGGCGATCCAGAATCCCCAGGAGCCGCTGCGGCCGCCCGGCGAACGGTGGCCGGCGTTGAGGAACACCGTCAACCCGAGCCACAGCATCAGGATGGAATTGAACAGGGAGACCGAAAGCAGGGACCCGTCGAGGAGGATGTGGCCGGTCATCCCCTCACCCCCGGCCCCTCTCCCGGCTGATGCCAGGGGATGGGAGAACATCAATTGCCCCTTCTCCCCGCATCATCCGGGAGAGGGGGATAGGGGATGAGGGGCGGTGCACGGATTTACCCATCCTCATCGACTCGGTTCCCAATGATCACCATCCT
>CAZYSF010000532.1:0-3862 GCA_964649635.1 uncultured Anaerolineales bacterium
ATTCCGCGCCGTCGAGTTTCCGAATCGCTTCGCCGCCGTCGGCCGCCAGATCCAGGTGGTACCCTTCCGCGGCAAGCGTTTTTTCCAGCACGAAGCGCACGCCGGGTTCATCGTCTACGATCAGGATCCGGGGAGTGTCCATAAGCGGATTGGGTTAATTCCCCCCTGCCGGAAAACGGATTTGCACCCCGTAGCCATCCGCGTTGGGCGATGGCTCGATCCGTCCCCGTTCGGACCGGATCAGGTTGCCGGCCGGCTCCAAGCCCGGCGGCAGGGTATCCGGACGATCCGCTCCGGATTCTCCCGTTCCGGGGATCGCGGCGAGGGTCAGGAGCACATTGCCCCGATCCCGCGCCGCTTGCACGCGCAATTCCCCACCGCCCCGCGATCCGAGATCCTCGCTCAGGTAGAAGAGAATCATCAGGAAGGCCAGGAGAATCCGGTCGGGCGTGCAGAGGATGGCCGGCAGGGATGCTTCGATCTGTTCCTTGACGGCGACGTTGTTGCGGAGCAGGTCGTCGGTCGCCATCTTCAACGATTCGCGCGCCAGCGCTTCGAGCTGGACTGCCTCCGGCGGCGACGGCTTCGGGCGGTAGATCTGGCGCAGGCGGTTGATCTTGGCCCCGATCAAATCCGTTTCCCGGCGGCAGATGGATAGGTATTCGTCGATCCCCGGAGAAAGCCCGGGCTCTTCCCGCGCCAGGTCGATCGAGCCGCGGATGGTCTGCATGGAGTTGTTCACGGCGTGGCAGAAATAGGAGGTCAGCCGGCCGACGGCGGCCCGGCGTTCCAGGGGGGGATCGGTGGATGCGGTATGCGCATGGACAAGTCGGTCGAGCCGGTTTTTAATTTCGTCGCGCGAACAGGGACGCAGGAGATAATCGTCAAAGCCGGCGCGGAATGCCGATTCGCGCTGGGAGGGGTTTTGAATCAGCGCGGCCAGCGGAATCCCGGCCAGGCGGAAGGGTTCGAGTCGCGCGGCGGGAGGCGCGTCGCCGGAAATTTCGGCCAGGATGATGGAATCGGAGTATTTTCCTTCCCCCTGCGGGATGCGCGGATGCGGGCATGCCTCCAGCGTGGCATATGTTTCCAGCCCGATTCCGGCCGGCAATATGGATTTAATTTCTTCCTCGGTTATCGGATCCCCGCTGATCAGAACGACAGTCCGCATGGATCACCCTGGATAATGCAGAACATTATACAGGAAACAAATGCAAGCATCAGGACCGGCTGGTAAACGCCGGACCGGGACGGCGTGCGGATCATCTCGCGCGCAATCCCGGCAGGCTCCATTTTTTCCTCTCATCACTCCGCCGGCCTCTTCTTTCCATTGCCGGTGGATGAATCCGACAGCGGGGCGCGGCGGCTTTCCAACCGGATAGAGTCGTTTGGTTTTCCGCCGATGTTAAAGCAGTTCAAACGAGAGCGTCTGGGTTCTTTTATCCGTATCGGCGCTGAGGGAGGGGCGGCTTTTAATCCCGTTGCGCGCCAGCGCCTCCACGCCCGCGCATAACACCGGATGGCTGAAAAATTTCATCCCCTGGGAAATCATTCCCGCGATTTCATCAGTGGCGAGCCCATCCTTGAGAATCAGGTTTACGGATTTGTCCGTGGTGGTCACTTCGTATCCCGAGCCCCAGTCCAGCCTATCGGTGAACATGATGCCGATCACCTTCAGCAGATCCGCCGGGGTCTCGCCTTCGGCTTTCATATTCAACAGATCCTCCATCATGGGAAGCAGCATTTTTCCGATGGTGGGCGTGAGCGCGGTGGCCGATTCCTCCATGACGTCCCATACGCCGTACGTCATTCCCAAGACCAACGCTCCCATCATGTGGCCCCGATCTTGCGCTTTTTCCATTTCTTTATCCATGGTGAATTCTCCTGTGACGGGTGAGTAGGATTATCTCGGGATGGCATCCCATAACTTGGGGGCGTATTCCTTCATCAGCATGCGCACGGTGCCGAGGGTTGCGGTGCGGGGAACCGCGAGCATCCAGAAATACGAACCATCCCCGATGTTCCGCAAAATAAGATAGGCCAGGTCGATGGTGACGATGTCGTCCTCCATCTTTCCAATTCCCAGTTTGCCGCTGACCTTGTCGGCCAGTTTCGCGATCATCGCCATGCGCGACGCCCCTTCGGTGTCGAAGAATCCGGCGTCTATCGCCGAGTTGTCTGAGATCGAAAGGCCGTCCATTCCGATGATCATCGACGCAAAAAAATCGGGGCCGATTTCCGTGCGGAAATCCTGGTGGGTTTGATCCAACTTATTGGGCATGGAAGTCTCCTTTTCTATCCGGGTATGGCTTTCGCCAGCCGGTCGCCGTACACTCTGGAAATCAATCTCAGGTTGCCCAGGTTCCCGGCTTTCCTGTCGACGATCACACCCACGTAATATTGCCTGCCGGGGAGGTAACGCATCAGCACATAGGCACCCTCGGTGTTCAGCAGATTGTCCTCGACGCTGATTGCCTGACCCTGTGCTTCCGCCACTTTCACCGTGGCGGTGTCCACCAGCTTGAACAACATGGTCATCTGGGCGCAGATGGCCTCTGTGTCCACTTTGCCGCCCTTCGAATGCTCGGCGATGTTGATCCCGTCCATACCCGACACGATGCTGGCCATATAGCCGTTAATCTCGACGCTCATGTCTTTCAAGATACTATCCAGATTTGTCGCCATGGGATTTACCTCCGCATTTTTTGGTGGAGCCGGCGTGGGGGTTTGGCCGGCCTTCTCGTCGATCCGCCGCGCCCCTTCCAGAAGCAAATTGGACCAGGATTTCCGGATGGAATTGGCCGGCGGCGCAATGATGTTTTCGGTCTCAAAGGTTCCATCTTCCCATTTGAGAATTTCGTAGATCACCTCTTCTCCGGCCTCGTCTCCGAGACCGGCATGAACGACATTTCCATCCATGAAAAACAGGACGGCTTGCTGCCCGGAATGCTCGATGCTTACCTGCGCGGTTTTTCGGTCCTGGCAGTTGTGCTGAATGAGATCGGCAATTCCCATGTCGCGAAGGTTGCCTTTCATGACCACCATCCCTAATTCCAGAAATTCTTCCAAATGATGCGGATCCGGCTGACGGCGTGATTGGTCGCCCGGCGGTAGGCATGCTGCTTGTCCGGCGACAATACCGCCAGGATCAGCCCCTGGTCATTCACCATGAACAAACGGCAGACGAAGTATTGACCGCTCGTGTCGGAAAAGGAAATTTCATCGGCTCCGGTCATCCCCAGCTGCCGGCTGCCTTGCAGAACCGCCTTCTGCAGGAAGGCGGCGACGGCCGAATGGCGTTCGGGATCCAAGCCGTCCCCCGCGGACGAGGCGATCGTCAGGCCTTGGGCATCGGTCAACACCGAGATCGGAAATCCGCCTTCTTTGTTCATCTCCGCCAAGAGTTGGTTCATTTGGACCGAGCTGGATTCTTGGGGCATATTTCTCCTATATCCGCTTGACGAACATCCATCCGACCCACTCCACCGGGCCGGAAGCGCCGGCGAGAAAAAACGCCTTGCAGCGAGAGGGGGAAACTGCCGTCGGATCCGGCCAACGGCCGGGATCCTGTGGGATCGGATCCTTCGGTATGGAAAATTCGGTACGGATTCACTATATACAAAACGGCGCCGAAAAGCCGTTAGGAAAGGTTAGGAAAGGTGTGATGCATTCGTGCTGCACCGCGGTTACACCACGCCGATTTACAGCGGGATGGCGCGAGCGAATTATGGGAGGCGATTTTTTTGTGTGCGGCCGCAGCGGAAAGATGCCAAATCACGCAATCTCCGCCGCAAACCCTTTTACGCCGTCCCGACCTCGAACCCGCATTGCGGCCTTGAGGACTCGAGCGGCGGAGCTCCTG
>CAZYSF010000533.1:0-3237 GCA_964649635.1 uncultured Anaerolineales bacterium
CGGCCGGTCACCGGGCAGGAGGTCCTCTTCGACGGCCGCACCGGCACGCCCTTTGATTCCAAGGTCACGGTGGGCGTGATGTACATGCTCAAGCTGCACCACCTGGTCGAGGACAAGGTCCATGCCCGGTCCACCGGCCCATACTCGCTTGTCACCCAGCAGCCGCTGGGAGGCAAAGCGCAGTTCGGCGGGCAGCGCTTCGGGGAAATGGAAGTATGGGCGCTGGAAGCATACGGCGCGGCCTACACCCTGCAGGAGATGCTGACCGTGAAATCCGACGACGTCCAGGGCCGGGTCAAGGCCTATGAGGCGATCGTCAAAGGCGAAAAGATCGAGGAACCGGGCATCCCGGCGTCGTTCCGGGTTCTGGTCAAGGAACTGCAGTCGCTCGGCCTGTCGGTTGAGGCGATCACCGACACCGGCGACACCGTGAAGTTCGGAAAGGACGAAGAGAAAGCGCGTCCGCCGAAGATCGGCTACGGCCTGCTTTCAATCGGCGGGGATTAACTCCGCGCGGGTAACGAGGATTACCGAAAACGGCAGGCGGAGCGAACAACTCCCCTGCCGTTTTTTATTTCAGCTATGGTAGACTTCGAAAAACTGTCCTAACCCCCTCTCCCCGCCTCCTCCTTGGGAGAACACCAAGTCGTCGGCACCCCTCTCCCCCTTCCCCTTGCGGGGAAGGGGGAGAGGAGGTTAGGACAGGAAAACCGGAGGTCCAATGGAAATTAAACTGATCCCCATCGAAAAACCGGAAGATATAAATTTCATCCTCGGGCAATCCCATTTCATCAAGACCGTCGAGGACCTGCACGAGGCGCTGGCAGGCGCCGTGCCCGGGATTAAATTCGGCTTGGCTTTCAACGAGGCTTCCGGCCCGTGTCTGGTGCGCTGGTCCGGAACTTCCGCGGCGATGATCGAACTGGCGAAGCAGAACGCGCTCGCCCTCGCCGCCGGGCATTCCTTCATTATCTTCCTGGAGAACTGCTACCCGGTCAACGTGCTGAACGCCGTCAAGAACGTCCCCGAGGTGTGCCGGATCTTCTGCGCCACCGCCAATCCGGTGCAGGCAATCGTGGCCGAGACGGAGTCGGGACGCGGCATTCTGGGCGTGATCGACGGCGGCGCCGCCCGCGGCATAGAAACCGAGGGCGATATCGCCGACCGGAAGGCGATGCTGCGTAAATTCGGATACAAGCTGTAGCCCGGGAGGCCATCGCAACCCATGTACATTCGCCAAGCCTCGCTGGATGTCGAACGGTACCCGACGCGGGAGTTCTATCCGTTCAACCTTCCGGTTTTCCAGAAGCCGCTCACCATTCCGTTCCGGAACAACGTGACCTTCTTCATCGGCGAGAACGGATGCGGCAAGACCACCTTGCTCCAAGCGCTCGCCGTCCGCTGCGGGCTGCATATCTGGAGGGAAACCGAACGCCGGCGGTATACCAACAATCCCTTTGTCTTCAAATTCCCGGATTCCGTCGATATCGAATGGTGCGGCAAGCGGGTTCCCGGGATCTATTTCGGCTCGAATTACTTCCAGTTTTTTTCGGAAGCCCTGGATGAGTGGGCGATCAACGATCCCGGCCAGCTGAATTATTTCGGCGGGGGATCGCTCCTGAATCTTTCCCACGGGCAGTCCATCCTGCAATATTTCCAAAAGGTGTTTACGATCGAGGGGATCTTCTTCCTCGACGAGCCGGAGACCGCGCTCTCGCCCCGCAGCCAGGTGGAGCTCCTCAAGCATCTGCAGGCCGACGGCCGGGACGGGCACGCGCAATTTTTCATTGCCACCCATTCGCCCATCCTGCTGGCCTGCCCGGGCGCGGCGATTTACGGTTTTGAAGACGGGGCAATCCGCGAGGTGGAGTACGAACAAACCGATTACTTCAGGATCTACCACGAGTTCATGAATCGAAGGGAAAATTTTCTGTCCTAACCCCCTCTCCCCCTTCCCCTTACGGGGAAGGGGGAGAGGGGAGCCGATGCCTTGGCGTTTTCCCAAGGCGGAGGCGGGGAGAGGGGGTTAGGACAGAAAAAACTCCCACAGTTTTCTGTGGGAGTTTTTTGTTTAGTAGAGTTTTACTTTTTGTTCCGCCATTAAGATCCTGGCTTCGTGCACCTTCTCCAGGCGGCGGTCCAGGACGGCCCGCACCTTCGCTTCCAGTTCCTTGGTCATGACTCCCTTGGTCGGCTTGATCGTCGCCGTGGCGATCAGCGGCTGATCCAGCGGGTGCCCGATCTGGGAGAGGATGTAGACGCTTGCCTCATGGATCTCGGGAACCTCGCGGACGATTTCCTGCGCCGCCAGGAAGGAGAGGACGTTGTAGATTTTCCCGACATGGGAGATCGGGTTCTTGCCCGCGGCCGCCTCGAGCGAAGCGGTCCGGAATGGGGTGATCAGCCCGGTCACCCGGTTCCCGCGGCCGACCGAACCGTCGTCGCCGCATTCGGCGGAGGTGCCGGTCATGGTCAGGTAGACCTCGCTGTTGGCGTCGTCGTCGGCGGTGTTCACGTCCACCGTCAGTTTGCGGCCCGGGGTGAGTTTTTCAGCGTAAGCCTGGAGGGAATTGTGCACACTTTTGCGCACTTCGATGTACTCGGCCAGATCCTGGATTTGGGTGGAGATGAAGGGAACCGCGCAGGTGAGGATGATCTGATCCCCCTTGCGCATGCCCATGACTTTGACGTCTTCGCCGACGGGGAATTTCTTGATCATCTCGTAATTCAGATACTGGGCGGTTTCGAAAACGGCGTTTTCCACCATGGAACGGGGCCAGTGCGCGCAGCCGAAGGAAGTGTCGTTGGCCCGGACATTATCGACCGTATGCGCCAATTCGGTCGCCCCCGCGCCGGCGAAACAATCGATGACCATGTGCTTATCCGGATCCAGGTACTTCATCGTCTCCCGGACGTGCAATTTGGCGGCGTTGATCGCGATCGCATCCATCGGAATCATCCGCCCCTTGTATTCCTGGGTTCCCCGCCCTGCGATCTGAATGTGAATGGGCTTCAAGAGGACGCCCTGCCCGAACCCCACCTGGACCTCGCCCGCCACCAGTTGCACCTTGTCGAAGTTGTGATGCAGTGCGACCCCCAAATTGTCCATGCACCAGCGGGTGTATTCCACCGAAACCCGCTCGGCGATGCCGTCGCACAGGGAATCGGGGTGTCCGATCCCCTTGCGTTCCACGATCTCCACCGGGAACTCCTCGATCAAGCGGCTGTTCGCTTCCG
>CAZYSF010000534.1:0-4006 GCA_964649635.1 uncultured Anaerolineales bacterium
GAAGGCCTGCCTCCAATGCGGTTTTGTTCCGTCCGCAGGCGCCCGCCAATGCCCGAAATGCGGCGCGAAGATGACCGGTTAGGTTATTCCGAGGCGCCGAAGAATCGGCGATTCCCTTCCAGCTAACCAAACTAAATCCAATTCAAATCGAGGCCGATCCCTCGGGGAACACCACCCCTTGGGATGACGCTCAAAGTAAGACATCCCTAGCCAAAGGCGAGGGATCGGTGAGGATCTCCTAAACCAACCTGATTCAATCCAATCGTCACCGATTCCTCGGACTTCTTCGAAATCCTCGGTACGCCTCTGCGCGCCCGGTTCCCCTTTATGCTATAATCATTATTGCAATAATTCGCAATAAGGAAGAATCATGACCCATCACCTATTGGATTTTCCAGGAAAGATGCGAAGCAGCGGTTATCGCGTCACGCCGCAGCGAAAAACCATACTGGATGCAATCTGTGAAGCCGGCCGGCCTGTTACGGTTGAGGAAATATTATCCCGGCTGGGCAGGAAATCCCCCGCCCTCGACCGCGCCACGCTATACCGGAATTTATCCTTCCTGCGGGAATTGCATCTTGTTAACACTTCCGGAAGCGGGAAGGCCAGGCAGTTCGAAATCGCAGGCGTGGAGCCGCATCACCATCTGATCTGCCGGGAATGCGGCCGGGAAACCGGATTGGATAACAAATATATCAAGGGGCTGCAACGGGCAATCCAAAAAGACACCCGCTTTAATATCGACGACAATCACTTATGCCTCACCGGCGTTTGCCGCCGATGCGCATCCGGAGAAAGCCGGAAATCCAAGACCTCCCTGAAAAACCGAACCGGGTATAGACCCAGGAGGAAGAATGCTGCTTCATGATCTGCGATCCGCGTGGATATGCCATCGCCCTCTGTGGATGGGCTTTGGTTTGACGGGAATATGGCTGGCGACCACCGCCATGCATATCCCGGACGGGTTTTTATCCCTGGTGGTGGCACTGATCTTCTGGATGCTGGCAATCCTGGCGATCGGGTACGCCCTCAGCCGCGTGCGCGGCGAGCTGAAAGAGCGGCAGGTGCCCCTGATGGGTGTCCTCGCGGCTGTGATCTTCGCAGGGCAGATGCTTAATTTCACGGTGGCCGGCGGGACCTCGGGTCATTTGCTGGGGGCTGCGCTCGCCACGATCCTGATCGGCCCCTGGCCGGCGGTGTTGATCATGACCTGCGTGGTATCGGTGCAGGCGCTGGTTTTTCAGGACGGCGGGCTGCTGGCGTTGGGCGCGAACCTGTTCAACATGGCGGTAGTCGGCGTGTTTGTCGCCTGGGGCGTATACAGACTAATCCGGAAAATCACCCCGGATGCGCGCTGGAGCAGACTGCTGGCGGGATTCCTGGCCGCCTGGGCTTCAATTGAAATCGCGTCCCTCGCCGCCGCAATTCAGTTGGCGCTCTCCGGCACTTCTCCGGCAAATGTCGCCATTCCGGCGATGGCGGGAATCCATGCGATCATCGGATTGGGCGAGGGGCTGATCACCGTCGGTGCGCTGACATTCCTGATGGCGGTTCGCCCGGGGCTCCTTGACGGCCAATCCGCGCCCGGGGAATCCCGCCTGGTGTGGATCGGCGGACTGGTCGCGGCGGTGCTGCTGGCCGTTCTCTCGCCGCTCGCCTCGGCTCATCCGGATGGTTTGGAATGGGTGGCCGAGCAAACCGGCTTTCTGGATACCGCCCAAGGACCGGCGTATGAAATCATTCCGGATTATGTGTTGCCCGGAATATCCAACGCGGCGGCGGCCACCATCCTCGCCGGCATATTGGGAGCGGGGATTGTCCTGACCGCCGCCTGGCTGGTGTCGCGGATCCGCAAGCGCTCGGCGTCCGGGTGATGCCGGCTCCGCGAATCAAGAGTAAAATGCCGTTTCCATGCATGCGCATCCGTTTGATCCGTACATCTCTTCAGCCAGCCCGGTCCACACGCTTGAGCCGCGGATAAAACTGGGGCTGGTGCTTTCGTTTCTGCTTGGCGTCGCCCTCACGCCCCATGGCGCCTGGGCGGCGCTGATTTTATTTTTCGCCAGCCTCGCGTCGGCCGTCGTTTTATCCGGCATTTCACCGCTGCGGATTTTACGCCGCAGCCTGATCGGCCTGCCCTTTGCGCTGGCCGCGTTCCCGCTCATCTTCACCACGGAGGGTGCGGCGTGGTTTTCCCTCCAAGCCGGATCCTGGACCATCACCGCGACCAGCGAAGGGCTCCTGCGCTTCCTGTCGATCGCCGTTAAATCCTGGATCTCGGTCCAGGCGGCGCTGCTGCTTTCCGCAACGACCCCCTTCCCCGACCTGCTCCTGGCGCTGCGCGCGTTCCGGATCCCGCAGCTGCTCGTTTCGGTGATCGGATTGATGTGGCGGTATCTGTTTGTCCTGGCGGACGAAGCCATCCGCCTGATGCGGGCGCGGGATGCGCGCAGCGGCGTCTTAGCCGGCCGCCGTCCCGGAGGCGGCGTAATCTGGCGCGCGCGGGTCGCCGGTGGCATGGCCGGTTCGCTCTTCATCCGCGGGTTCGACCGCGCCGACCGGGTGTACGCCGCGATGCTCGCGCGCGGCTACGACGGGGAGACCCGCGCCCTGCCCGCGCCGCCCGTCGCGCCCGCCCAATACGGCATTCTCGCCGCGGGATGCGTGTGGTTGGCGCTGCTGGTCCTGGCCGGCATTCTGATCCGGTAGAGGGGATCGCTCCATGCATCATACGATCGACGTCGACCATTTGCATTTTCGCTATCCAAACGGCCCGGCCGTCCTGGATGACATATCCTTTCACATTGAGGGCGGAGAGCGCATCGCGCTGGTGGGTCCCAACGGCGCCGGCAAGTCCACCCTAATGCTGAATCTCAACGGGATCCTGCGCGCGCAATCCGGCGGGATCCGGCTGTGCGGGATGGAACTCGGGGATGACACGCTGCGCGCCGTCCGGCGGGCGGTCGGGCTGGTGTTTCAAAATCCGGACGATCAGCTGTTTTCACCGACCGTGTTCGACGACGTCGCCTTCGGCCCGATCTACCAGGGTTGTTCGCCCGAAGAAATCCGGGAGCGGGTCCGGGACGCGCTGGCCGCCGTCCATATGGAGGCCTACATTCACCGCGTCTCGCACCATCTGAGCGTCGGTGAGAAAAAACGGATCGCCATCGCCACCGTCCTCTCGATGGACCCCGAGATTCTGGTTCTGGATGAACCGACGGCCGGGTTGGACCCGCAGGCGCGCCGGAATTTCATCCGCCTGCTGGCCGAGCTTAAGCAAACGATGCTGGTGGCAACCCACGACCTCGCCCTCGTACGCGAGATCTGCGCGCGGACGATCATTATGGATTCCGGGCGCATCGCAGCCGACGGAGCGACCGCAAAAATCCTCGCCGACGGCGGCCTTCTCGCCCAGCACGGATTGCTGGCGGATTGAACGCCTTCACTGCGGTATAATTTCCCCCCGACGTTTGTCAGTCCTTTAAACGATCCCCAATCCCGTTGGAGGTAAAGATGTCCGTAAGTCCGCAGCAGATTGTTCAGAAATATTATGGAGACGCCGCTTCCATCGGCAAGAACGGAACCCTTGCCGTGCGCGACACCGCCAAGGTCACGGCCCAGGCCGAGTTGCTTGCCCGCGCGTCCGCATTCGGTCCGGAAGCCGAGCGCAGCGCCGCGCGCTGGCTGATCTGGGAAACCGCGCTGGCGCTGGGCATTTTCCCGGCCTCGATCAACGAGCTCTACCTCGCCCGCGGCCGGGGTGCGATCGAAAAGCCCTTCACCGTCCCGGCGATGAACCTGCGGGTGATGTCGTTCGATTGCGCGCGGGCGGCTTTCCGCGCGGCGCTGAGCCGGAAGGTCGGCCCCCTGATCTTCGAAATCGCCCGCTCGGAAATGACCTACACCGACCAGCGGCCGTCGGAGTACACCTCGTCGATACTCGCCGCGGCGATCGCCGAAGCCTGGAAGGGTCCGGTGTTCATCCAGGGCGATCATTTCCAGGTGT
>CAZYSF010000535.1:0-3693 GCA_964649635.1 uncultured Anaerolineales bacterium
GGGATTCTGTTCTCGGATACAAAACCGCGCTGTGCGAGCGGGATGTGGCCATCTACGGTTTCATCCTGCTGGGCGGAATCGCATTTCACTTCCTGCGCGGGAAGATAAAACCGCTCCATTGGGCGCTGTGGCTGTTGCTGGGTGTGTTTCCGATGGGTCTGGACGGCGGCACGCAGCTGCTGAGTTACCTGCCCTTCTTGAATTTCCCGCTCCGTGAAAGCACCCCCCTGCTCCGGGTGATCACCGGCTCGCTGTTCGGGCTCACCAGCGTCTGGTTCGCCTATCCGTACGTCCAGGAAAGCATGGACGAAGACCTGGCGGTGAAACCCTCCGGACGCGCATGACGTTTCGTGAGCAGGACGGGCTGCGGTATTTCACCTTTCCCGCGCTCGAAGCCGCGGGGGTGCGTCACGCGATCCTCTCCCGCCGCGGCGGGGCAAGCCGCGCGCCGTACGAATCCCTGAACCTTGGGTCCTCGGTCGGCGACGACCCTCTGGCGGTTGCCGAAAACCGCCGGCGGGCATTCGCCCTCTTCGGCCGCAAGATCGAATCCGTCCCGGAGCTGAATCAAGTGCATTCGTCCCGCATCCTGCCGGCCGCGCGCCGCCGCGTGAGCGAGCCGCTGCCGCAGGCCGACGGCGTGGTCACCGATTCGCCCGAATTCACCCTGTGCCTGCGGTTCGCCGACTGCGTGCCGATCCTCCTCTATGATCCGGTCCGCCGCGCGGCGGGCATGGCGCACGCCGGGTGGAAGGGGACGATCGCCGGGGTCGCCGCGTCCGCGGTGGAAGCCATGCGCGCGCAATTCGGATCCCGGCCGGAAGACCTGCTCGCGGGCATCGGCCCTTCCATCGGTCCGGATCACTACGCCGTCGGGGATGAGGTCCTTGACGCGCTACGGACCGCGTTCGGCGATGCGGCCGGGCGCTGGCTCGTCCGCCGCGGCGATGAGACTTACCTGAACTTGTGGGCGGTGAACCAGGATGCGCTGCGCCGGTCGGGCATCATTAATATTGAGCTTGCCGGCATCTGCACCGCCTGCCATACCGAGGATTGGTTTTCCCACCGCGCCGAACACGGCCGCACCGGAAGGTTCGCGGCGCTGATGTGGCTGGAAGAATAGACAGGATGGGCAGGGATTCGGTAAGGGCGGACGGCACCTGTCCTTGCGGAGTGCGCAGGTTCGGGTTGTTCTTTGAACCTGCGCGTCGACGGAGCAAGGAGTCCGCCCTTACGGTTTATAGTTATTATCCGTGAAATCTGTGGTCATTCCGTGCAATCCGTGGTAAAAAACTCGTGATGGAACTTTTACCTTTTCCCGATCGGCTTCGGATTGTGCGCGAGCGGATCGCCGCGGCGGCGATCCGCGCCGGTCGCGACCCCGCCGGCATCCGGCTGATTGCCGTCTCCAAAGGCCATCCGGCCGATGCCGTCCGTTCGGCCTTCGCCGCCGGGCTGCGCGAATTCGGGGAAAATTACATAGAGGAAGCCGAGCCGAAGATCCGGGCGCTCGATCCGTCGATCACCTGGCATATGATCGGCCATCTTCAGAGCCGCAAGGCAAAAGCGGCGGCGGACCTTTTCCCGCTGATCCATTCCATCGACAGCCTGGCCCTGGCACGGAGACTCTCCCGCTTCGCAGTCGACTCCGGAAAAACGATCGGGATAATGCTGGAGTGCAACGTAACGGGCGAGGTTTCGAAGTCCGGATTTTCCGCGGCCGACTCCACGCAGTGGGGCGCGCTGATCCGCGAGTGGGGGCAAATCCTCCCGCTCCCCGGGCTGGCCGTGGCCGGGTTGATGACCATGGCTCCGTATTCCGCGGATCCCGAGACCTCGCGCCCGGTCTTCCGCCGCCTGCGCGAACTCGGCGAATGCGCCCGCCGCGATCTGCCGCAAGCCGCGTGGCGCGAACTTTCCATGGGGATGTCGGATGATTTCGAGCAGGCCGTCGAGGAGGGCGCGACCATGCTCCGGATCGGGCGCGCGTTGTTCGGCCCCCGGCCTCCAAGCGCGCAAGCCCCGCCGGTCCGATGATATAATTCCTTCCCGAGGACGGCTTCTTCGGAGCGACGAATGGCGAACTTCATCAACATGCTGTCCCTGTTGTTGACCCTGCTGGTGTTTGTGTACATCCTTTCGACATGGGTTTTTCCGCCGTTTCACTCCTTTCGCCAGACCATCGCTTCCATCGTCGAGCCGATGCTGGCTCCCATCCGGCGGGTGATCCCGCCCGTCGGGATGATCGATTTCAGCCCTTTTATTTTGCTTATCATCGTTCAGGTTCTGGCTACCATCCTGATCGGAGTGCTCGGGTAGGAGGAAAGCATGCGTCGATTCCGCTTTCATGACGGACGAACCGGGTCGGCGATGGCGGTTCACGTGACCCCCCGTTCCCGGAAGAACGAGTTGACCGGGATTTCCACGGATGGCACGCTGCGGATCCGCCTGACCGCCCCGCCCGTGGAGGGAAGCGCCAACAAGGCGCTTCTGGAACTGATGGCGCACATCCTCGGAGTCCGGACAAGTTCGCTCGAGATTATCGCGGGGGAGAAGGGCAAAGACAAGATCATCTCCGTCGTCGACCTCGACGCACACACCGTCGAGGAACGGGTGAGAAAACATCTTAAGGACAACAAACCCGAAAGCGAAAGTAAATAGGGTAAAAAACCTCCGGTTTGGGAACTCCGACCTTTATGCTATACGCCCTGGTAACCGGGGCGTTTTTTTCCCGGAAAATTGACAACCCCGCGGATGGGGGTATAATCCTCACGGTTTTCAGGTTGCCCTTCCATCGCGGGAAAACCCGCGGACGCACCTGAAGCCCATACGCAGGGTGCCGCCCGACGGCGGCAGGATTCGAGAACTGCTTGCGGAGGAGATCCTTCAACGCCGATCCTCTCTTTCCCAGCTTCTTCTCCTGATCCAAAACTCGGCGATGTCATTGACGCGCCGGGTTTTTTTATCGCCCCTGTTGAGGAAAGGAGGTGAATACAATGGCAACGGTCATACTCCGTCCGAACGAGAGCCAGGACAGTCTGCTCAAGCGGTTCCGCAAAAAGGTCACCCGTTCGGGTATTCTCAGCACGGTTCGCAGGAAGCGCTGGTTCGTTTCCAAGAGTGAATTACGCCGGATCCAGAAGAAAAAATCCATCCGCAGATTGAAGAGGCGGGAACGCAAGGTGGATAACGGCGACTGACCTCCGCAAGCCGGGGGTAACCGGGAGCAGGCATGACAAAGCAGGAAGAAAAAATCGAAATGGAAGGGAAGATCGTGGAAGCGCTGCCCGGGACGATGTTTCGGGTTTCGCTCTCCAGCGGCCACATGGTGCTTGCCTACCTCTCCGGCAAAATGCGCAAAAACTATATCCGCATTCTCCTCGGGGACCGCGTGAAAGTGGAGCTCTCCCCCTACGACCTGGACCGCGGACGGATCACCTATCGGTTCAAAAAGGGCGGAGGAGATGGCGAGCCGCTCGAGGAAATCCCGCCGAAGTAAAACAGACCGCCCCGAGATCATCGGGGCGGTTTTTTTATATAACTACGGATTGCACGGATATCGCAAGGGCGGACGGCGTAAAAAGTAAGGGCGGACGACCGTCCGCCCTTACCTGTAAATCCTGTCTATTATTTCTCCGCGATCAACGCCACCCAATCCTCGCGGGTTTTCTTTTCCGCAAGGCGCAATCCGCT
>CAZYSF010000536.1:0-6335 GCA_964649635.1 uncultured Anaerolineales bacterium
TCGCGCCCGCCCAGCGCCCTCCCGGCGGCCTGAGCCAGCAGCGGCGGCGCCAGCAATCCGGCCCGTTGTTTTCCGGCGCCGGGCCGCGCATCCGGCAATCCTTCCCCGGCGGCGGCAAGAAAATTCCGCAGCAGGTCTCTGGCGGTTTCCGGCAGGGCCAGCGTCCAAACCGGAAGGATAGTCATCACATCGCTCAGATCCGCGCCGCACCAGGCCGGCGGGTAATCGCTGCCGTCGCCGCGCAGGGAAAAACCGCGTTCCGGATTGCGGCCCACGACCGGCGAGGGATGGGGGAGCGCGCGGGTCGCCCCGATCAGCGATTGCACGGCCGTCTGCTGCGAGAACGCCAGGACCGCGTCCCAATCCGGGCGCCCGGTCTCGATCTCCAGCAGCGATTCCCCCGCCAGTTCGATCCGGGCGATTTCCGCATCCCACTCCCGGGCGAGGATCGAACGCGCGCAGCGCAGGCCCGCATCCACGGTCGGGTGGCAGCAGAAAACCCAGCGGATAGAATGCGGCCGGCCCGCCTCGAGCTCGAACGCCATTTTCAGCGAAGGGATCGCGCCGCGTCCGGATCCGGCCGCGCCCGCCGCCGCCAAAACGGGAACGGCGTTCCGGACTCCGCCGCGCAGATACACACCCTCATACGGCCCCGCGGATTCCGGCGCGAAGGGCGCGCCTTCGGCCGCCGGACGGAGGACGCCGGCCAGCCAGCATTCCCCGCTGAAGGGATCCTTTCCGGAAGTGGACAGGGTGATCCTTCCGGCCAGCGCGTGGCTCTCCGGGACCCAGTATTCCAGTTCGGCGGTCAATGAGCCGGTCGGCCGGCAGCGTACATTTAAATAGTTGGGGGCGAAGCGGCGGACCTCCGGCGGGGATGCGAACGCGGCGGGATCCTGGAGCGGGCGGCTGCCCTGGATGAAGATCGGGAACAGGCGCAGGGAAACGGCGCGCAAACCCAGCATCGTCTCGACCGCCAGGGCAGGCGGATCGCCGCCGCGCAGGACAAGCTCCCAAACCTGGTCGTCGGCATAATCCGGAGAACAGAATCGCGCGTCCGCGGCAAGGAACAGGGAGAGCGGATCGGCGGAGGTCAGATTCCATTCGCGCATTAGGTTGAATTGTAAGCGATTCTCCACCCTCCGTCTGAAGTACTAATCAGCCACAAAAGGCACAAAGAACACATAGTTTTTTCTACCGGCTCCTTTGCCTTGATAGTATCCTTGTCAGTGCGAGAAAACGAATTTAAAAAACCATCCCATCCTTCCTCCCCTTGTCCCTCGCTGAGCGAGCCGGTCCCGGCGGGTTTTACCGGGAGGACATTCCCCTCCTCCCCCTGTTATAATTTCCATTATTCCCCCCGGGAGTGAACCCATGAACCTCAGCCGTCTTGCATCATCCATCGCCGAATCGCCGACGCTGAAGCTGAATGCGCTGGCAAAATCCATGCAGGCGCAGGGAATACCCGTCATCCACCTGGGCGGCGGCGAACCAAAGAACAAGGCGCCGCGCAGCGCCGTGGAAGCGGCCTCGGCCTACCTCGCCGCCGGAGACGTCAAATACACTCCCTCGGCCGGCACGCCCTCGCTGCGCAAGGCCGCCGCCGAATACACGGAGAACAACTACGGCCGGAAGGCCGCGCTCGAGAACGTCATCATTTCCTCCGGCGCCAAGCAAACGCTGTACAACCTGCTGTTCACGCTGCTGGATCCCGGCGACGAAGTGATCGTCCCCGCGCCGTTCTGGGTTTCCTACCCGGAGATGATCCGCATGACGGGCGGCGTGCCGGTCGTCGTGCCCTCCTCCCCCGAAACGCACATCCCGCGCGCGGAAGATCTGCTTGCGGCCGTAACCCCGCGCACCCGGGCCGTCATCCTCAACAGCCCGAACAATCCCTCCGGCGCGGTGTATCCGGCCGGGCTGATCGAAGAACTTGTCCGCTTCTGCGAACGCAAAGACCTGTGGCTGATCGCCGACGACATTTACCACAAGCTGGTGTTCGACGGGCTCCAGGCGCCCAATCCCTGCGCCTTCACCGACCGCGGCGTGGAAGACAGCCGCCTGATCATCCTTAACGCCGTATCGAAAATTTACGGCATGACCGGCTTCCGCATCGGCTGGGCAGTCGCACCCCGGGCGGTCATCGCGATCATGAACAATATCCAGGCGGCGACCACCTCGTGCAATTCCGGCGTGCTGATGGCGGCGGCGGAAGCCGCGCTGAAGGGGCCCCAGGAGGGCGTGGGCGAACTGGTCTCGCTCCTGGAAACCAACCGCAACGCGATCCTTGCCTCCCTGGCGGGGATTCCGGGTATCCGCGTTGTCAAACCGCGCGGCACCTTCTACTGCCTGCCGGATTTTTCCGCGTTCGGCAAGGATTCCCTGACCCTGTGCAACTTCCTGCTGGAAAAGGCCTCCGTGGTGACCGTGCCCGGCAGGGAATTCGGCGCCGAAAATCACCTCCGCCTTTCCTACTGCGGCTCACGCGAGGATGTAATCGAAGGAGTCGCCCGCATCCGCTGGGCGCTGGATCCCGCATCGCCGAAGGAGATCCGCATCGGCGGGAAGACCGCCGTACGGGATTGGTAAAGAGGAATCCACGAAGCCTGCCCCGGTTGGGGTAGGCCGGGGAGCACCAAGAGCATGAAGGGAAATGAAGAGTTCAATTTAACCTGTTTAAAAATGATCAGGGTGTCTTTGCGAGGAGCGAAGCGACGAAGCAATCTGCTGCTTTTTATGAAGGAGGAGAGTGCTTCGCTCCCTCCGGCCGCTCGCAATGACACCTGTTCCTTCCTTTTTCAACAACCTGCTATTTATAAATTCATCAGGATTTTTCTTCGTGCTATTCGTGCTCTTCGTGGATCAGCAGTTATTCAATGGAGCCGCCGGTGAACATCGGGCTAGTAAACAAAGAGCAAAAAAAACTCCGCTCCCCGGTCCGCCGCGAACAGGCGCCGCAATACCTCCTCTTCACGCTGGTCGCGTTCGCCGTATCCATCACCCTGACCCGGCTATTCCTCCAGCTGACAGGGTTCCCAAGGATCGGAACCGGGAACCTGCATATCGCGCATGTGCTCTGGGGCGGGTTGCTGCTGTTTCTCGCCTCCCTGCTCCCGATCATCCTGGTCAACCGCTGGGCGCTGACCACGAGCGCGATCCTGGCCGGCGCGGGCGCCGGGCTTTTCCTCGACGAGGTTGGCAAATTTATCACCAGCACCAATGATTATTTCTATCCGCCGGCGGCGCCGATTGTGTATATTTTCTTCCTGCTGGCGGTGTGGGTGTATGTCCAATTCAACCGGCCGCCGGCCCGCGATCCGCGCGCTTCGTTCTACCGCGTGTTGGAGGGGCTGGAAGAAGTCCTGGACCAGGATCTGGACGACTCCGAACAGTCGGATCTGGCGGCCCGTCTGCGCGTGATCAACGGCCAGGAGCGGGATCCCGCGCTGGTTCGCCTGGCTGGTGCGCTCCTGACTTTCCTCGAAAGCGATAGCGTGATCCTCACCCCCCGGCGGCCGTCACTCCTGCGCCGGATACAGGCATCGTTCGAGGAGCTCGAATCCCGGCGCTTGTCACGCCGCGAATTGCGGGTCATACTGGCCGGGGGTTTGGCCGCGCTCGGGGGGATTCAGGTCGTCGGCCTGATCCGGCTGGTGGCGGCGCTCCCCGCACCCGAGCGGCTGGGTGCGATCCTGACCGGGTGGATTCTGGAAAGCCACGTTTCGAGCCTGACGGCGGTGTACTGGTATTCGGCCCGGCTGGCGATGGAAGCCTCCGTTGGGCTGGTGCTGATCCTGTCCGGGGGTCTATTACTTCTGCAGAAGCGAAAGCTGGGGATTTCGCTGGGGGTGATCGGCCTGATGTTTTCGATCGTTGCGGTCAATCCGCTGGTGTTTTATTTCGACCAATTTTCAACAATTCTTCCGGCGGCGATTCATTTCCTCTGGCTGCTGCTCCTGCTCCATTATCAAAGAAAGTACGGCTCCTGAGCTTCGCCCTCGCTCCGCAGCCGGCATACCATCGAGAAGGGATCACCGGCCGGATCAGGCTCCCTCATTGTTGCGACGATGAGAATCCACGGAGGACACGGAGAATCACGGAGATTGAATTTGATTTGCTCCGTGGCCCTCTGTATCCTCCGTGGATATTGTTTATTGTGCCGATCAACGGCGCGCGGGACGCATACGGATCGCCCGAAGCGCCTGAAGTTTTTCCTTCCACCAGTTCCACCACAGCCGGCGGTCGACTCCGGGCCAATTCCCGATGACCTGCTTCCGGTCCGCGCGGCTGATCTCCTTCCCGCTGTACAGCTGGCGGGAATAGACCTCCTCCATCAACCCCAGGGACGGCGCGCAGGCGGGATTTTTCCGGGCGAGCAGGTTCGTAAATTCGAGCGGGGTGATCCCCGGCGACAGGCGGATTCCCTGGCGGGTGCCGTGCGCCTGCAGGCCGCGGTATACGCTGCGCATCAGGCGCGCCGGCGACAACATCCGGAACCGGACCGGGGCCAGCAGGTTCCACAATAATCCGATCAAGGGAATAACCAGGAGGACGGTCAGGGCCGGAAGCGCGCTTCGCCGCAGAAGCGGCACCAGCCATTTCCATATCGAAGAGGATTCCGCCTCCTCCTCCGGCAGGACGGGATTGGCGACGATCGTTTCCGCGGACGCCTGGCGTGGTATTTCCGCCATGACGGCGGTCGGTTCGAATTCCACCCAGCCGATCCCCGGGAAATACAGTTCCGGCCAGGCGTGGGCATCGGATTGCAGCACCGTGTACTTCCCCGGGCCGGGGTCAAACGTACCGGCGGCATAGCCGATCGCGATCCGGGCTGGTATTCCGGCCGAGCGGGCCAGCACCGTCATGGCGCTGGCGTAGTAATCGCAAAATCCTTCCTTGGACTCGAACAGGAAATAATCCACCACATCCTGATCGTAGGGGGGCGAGCCGATCTCCAGGGAATAGCGCATCTCGCGGCGGAGATAATCCTGAATGGCGACCGCGCGGTCGTAGGGAGTCGGGGGCGTGGCGGTCAGATCGCGGGCCAGGGCATGCACCCGTTCCGGAAGCACGTTGGGCAGCTGCAGATAGCGGCGGCGGATCCAATCCGGATAAGCCGTTCCCGCGGCCCGCAGCGAGGCTTCATCCGCCTGGTAGTAAACGGAATCCAATTCGTAATCCGCGCCGGGGACTACGGCCCCCATCACATCGAAGTTCGTGCGTGAGACGATCCGGAACAGCCGGTACACGGCGGCCAGTTCCCCCGCGTAAAACACCGGGCCGAATCCGGGACGGGCGACCGTCACCGCCTGGTGCAGAAGCGTCCCCTTCGGGAGAATATCGAGCAGCCGCTCTCCGGATTGCAGCTCGCGCTCGTCGGTCGGGCTGGTCAGCCAGCCGCTGCTCGAGTAGATGTCGTAGGTCTGGGCCTTCCAATAATGGTGCGGCGCGACGGGCTCGCGGACTCCCGGAAGGTACACAAGCGTTTCGCCGGTGACGACGACGAGCGCCACATCGCGGGAAAGGTCCGGCCCGCCGCCCAGGTAATGCGCCCGTGGGAATACCTCCGCCTGGGCGGGGTCCGCCCGGCCCGAGTTCACGGGTTGAAGCCCGAAGGATTGCCCGACGGAATTTTCAACCGCGGATTGCGGTTCGGATTGCTCGCGGATCCAGCGCTGGATATCGTCGACGGAGATCGAAGGAACGATGTACGACGCCGCGAGCAGGAAGCCGAGCACCGGGACCGCGGAAAACAAAAGGTCCCAGCGGATGCCCGTCGAATATCCCATATCCCGCCGCTCCCAATCCTGTTCCTTCTGACTCTGTTCGACGACCACCACTGCCAGGAATACCAATCCGATCATCAGGACGGCGTAATGCCAGTCCCCCCGGACATAGGAAAAGACCGCCCCAAGCAGGAGGACCGCCGGAAGCAGTGCGATGAGCGGTTTCCGAACGGCGGTAAGGGCCCAACCGGCGAAGGCGCCGGCCAGGAACAGCAGCAGGCTCCAGAAAAAGGCGGACGCGACGGGATCGAAAAAATCCTCGCCGCGGATGACGGACGCAGCCCAGCCCTGAAAGCGCGTGATGACCGAGACCGGCCCCAGTAGGATCCGGTAGGCGTCGGCCAGCAAAGGGCCCGGATTTAAAACCGCATCCGAGTTCTGGGGGAGGAGGTGGAAAAGGAAGCGGGCCAACGATCCGATCCAGGTCCGGATCGGGATATCCAACCGGGCGATGACGAGGAATAGAAAATCGACCCCGAGCGCGGCATCCACAAAACCCGCCGCCGCGGCCGGGAGCGGGATCCGGCCGGTAATCCAACCAATCGAAAA
>CAZYSF010000537.1:0-2378 GCA_964649635.1 uncultured Anaerolineales bacterium
CCGTACCGAGCAGCTGCACATCGTCTTCCGAAAACGCCGAGAACTGCGGGCTCTGGATGTCCATCACGCCGAGCAGTTCGTCGCGGTGGATCAGCGGCACGCACAATTCGGATTGAATGTCCGGGTCGATCATCAGGTAGCGGCTGTCCGCCGCGGTGCTGGCCACCAGCGACGGCTGCTTGTTGCTCGCCACCCAGCCCTGCACGCCCTGGCCGAGCGGCACGCGCATCGTTTCTACCTCGCGCGAGTTGAACCCGGAATGGGCGCGGACCACCAGCGTATCCTTTTCCGGAGAGAGCAGGAACAGGGCCACCCGGGCGCCGTTCATGGTGACGCGCAAACCCTGCGCGGCACTGAACAGGGCGTTGTCGAGCGAGGTGGAGGAGGCGGCTGCCGTCGTCACCTGGTACAGAGAGCGGTGGCGGGCGAGGTATTCTCGGGTCGTCGAGAACAACCGCGCGTTTTCCACCGCAATGGCGATCTGGTCGGCGATAACCTGGAGGATGGTGATGTCGTCGGGGGCGAACGCATACGGCAGAGTCGACTGAACGTCCAGGGCGCCGATGACCGTTTCCCCGATCCGCAGCGGGATGCCGAGTTCCGCGCGCGTGGCCGGGAGCAGCGGATTGGGCTTGTGCATCGGGTCGGCGGTGACGTCGTCGGCCACGCGCGGGCGGGCGTTTTCCGTCACCCACCCGACAATGGATTGCGATCCGACTCCGAGTTTGTGCTCGCGGGCTTTCATCTGCCGCCCGGCTTCCCCGGTGGATTCGCGCAGCAGCGCGAATTTTCGCTCCTCGTCGAGGAGGAACACCGAGGAATGGTAGAACCCGAACCGTTCGCGGATCAGGTTGATCGAATGGGACAGCAGCCGGTCCAGATCCAGGAGGCCGATGGTCTCGCGGGCGATCTCGGCCGCCGTCTGCAGCTGGACCGCTTTCCGTTCCGATTCCTGGAGCAGGGAGGAGGTGCGGATCGTCGAGGCGATCTGGGTCGCGATGGTCGAAAGCATCCGCAGGTCGTTGTCCTTGAAGCGGTTGGGCTTGTCCGTGTCCAGGAGGATCAGCGCGCCCACCACCTGGCCGGCCGTGATCAACGGGACTCCCAGCCAGGATTGCGGCACGACGCCCGACAGGCGGATGCCGCTCGAAAGCTGCTTTTCCACCCAGGCCTGGGGAATAATCCCGGGCAGGTGGACCCCGAGTGCCGCGGCCCGTTCCTCGACGTTCTCCTCGAGGAGCAGCGGCTGGGCGTTGCGGATGACCAGCGCGTACAGGCTGTCGCCCATGGCGATCGTGTCGAGGTTTACGGTTTCGCCGCGGATGTAAGCATATGGGAACGACAGCAGATCGCGGTTGGAGTCGTAAAGCGTGATGACGATATCCACGTCTCCCAGGGCGTTGCGGGTCTGTTCATGGACGGTCTCGAACAGCCCCTGCATATCCGTGGCCTGGGAAATGGATTGGCTGATCCGGTTGAGCGTGGCGAGTTCGGACAGCCGGCCCTGAGTCGTCTGCAGAAGCTCTAGCCGTTCCAGCGCGGAGAGAATGGATTCCGCGATTGGGGAGAGCGGCCGGATGCTGGCGGGGGTGATCGCGTTTTCGTCGCGCGAGGCAAGCAGCAAAACGCCCAGAAGGCGTTCGCCCTGGCGCAGCGGGAGGAAGGCCGCCGCGTGGCAGCCGAGCGAATCCAGATATTGGCGGATGTTGCCCGGGAGGCGGACGATGCCGGCTTCGACTTTAACGATCAGCGGCGTGGTGGAGGGAACCAGGTGCGAAAGCGTTTCCGGATCCTCCGCGATTTCCGCAACCGGCGCCTGGGTGGCTTCGGGATTCACCGGATCATAAAAACCGGTGATGCTCATGGACGCGGCGCCCGATTGAAGGATCGTCACCACGTACGGGGTGCCTTTCATGCCGTCGATGACGGCTTTGAAGATCTCGTCCGGGCTCGAGGCGTTGGCGATAAGGCGGCCGACGCGGAACAGCTGCTGCGAAACTTCCGTGCTGACGCGCGCGGTTTCCACCGTTTGGACGTTCTGAATGGAGGCGCCGGTCTGATCGGCGATCGATTGCAGCAATTCCATATCCTGCGGTTGGAATCCGTTCACGCTGTTCGAATGGACGTCCAAAACACCGATCGTCCGCTTGTTGACCCGGATCGGCAGCGCGACCTCCGAGCGGGTGTCGGGCAGCAGATCGTTGCGGATGTACATCGGGTCTTCGGAAACGTTGGGCGCCTGATGGGCGCGGCCGGATTGCGCCACCGATCCGATGATCGAATAGGAACCCAGCGGGAAGCGGTTGACTGCCGCCTTGAGTTTTTCGGCGGAGGCTCCGCTGGCTTCACGGATCACCGCAAACTGGCCGGCATCGTCC
>CAZYSF010000538.1:0-1591 GCA_964649635.1 uncultured Anaerolineales bacterium
AAGCACCCGGCCGATCCGAACCTTCGTCGCTGAAATGCCGGCCGGAATTGTTATCGCCGGGGCGGAGAGGACGGCGCCTTTGAAATCGGCCTGATGATCGAGGAGGTGGCATACCGCGATCAGGCCGCCCGCGCTGTGGCCAAACAGGAAGCATGGCTTCCCCGCCTGCCAGCCCCTGACCATATTGGCATAGATCGTGAAGGTTTCGGTTAAGTCCTCGAAGCGCTCGACCATCCCGCGCGCGCCTTCGGATTTGCCGTGCCCGATTTGGTCCAGCCCGTAGACGGCGATCCCGCGCGGGACGAGGCGGTCGACGATATTTCCGTAGCGTCCGCTGTGGGAACCCAGCCCGTGCGCGGTGAGCAGCACGGCTTTTGGCTGCCCTTCGGGCAGCCAGGCTTGATAAAAGATACTGAGGTTTCGGATGCCCTTAAAGTAACCTTCGATATGGTTCAAGGGACCTCCCGTCCCGGTTTCCCCCGACGTCGAGTGGTCTTCCGGACGGGGAAGAAAGGGAGGGGGTCGGTCAGATGTGCGCGGCCAGCCAGGTTTCTATGTCGTTAAACACCACCGCGCGTTCCGGCTCGTTGAATATCTCGTGGTACAACCCGTCGTAAATCTTAAGCGTCTTGTCCTTGGAACCGGCTTTCTCGTAGAGGATCTGCGCCCCGTCCGGATCGACCAGAAGGTCGCCGCCGCCCTGCATGGCGAGAAACGGGAGAGTGATTTTATCCGTCTCGGCCGAGACGCGGATTAGCGCCCGGAGCATTTCCGCCGCCAGCCGGGCGGTGGTCTTGCCGTGGAATACCAGCGGGTCGGCGACGTATGCCTTGACCACGTCCGGATCGCGGGAAATTGTGCTCGGATCCACCGGGAGGACGCCCGCGCTGGGGGCCAGCAGCGACAGAGTCCTGGCCATAAACACGGTCGTTTTCGAGACATGCGAAGCGACCTTCACCACCGGCGCCGAAAATATCGCGCCCTGGAATTCGGCTTGATGATCGAGCAGGTAGTAGGCCGCGATCAGCCCGCCGATCGAGTGGCTGAGCAGGAATATCGGCTTGCCCGGCTGCCATTGTTTCACCATGTTCATGTACTGGGTGAAGGTGTCGGAAAAATCGTCGAAGTGCTCGACGAATTCGCGCGCCCCGCCGGATTTTCCGTGGCCGATGTGGTCCAACCCATAAACGACGTACCCGAGCGGGACGAAGTGATTGACCACATTCAGGTAGCGCCCGGAGTGCTCGCCCAGCCCGTGGACGATGGGCAGCACGGCCTTGACATCGCCTTCCGGAAGCCAGGCCTGATAAAAAATTTGGGTATTCCGCACCCCGATGAACTTGCCTTCGATGTGATTCAATGCGATCTCCTTTTCCGCCGGATCCCATCGATTGTATAACAGGTCCGGAAGGCCGGGATGTAAATTTTCTCTATATTGGGCGCGGTTCCGGCGGGGAAAAACCTTGGGGATGAGCTTAATCGGCCGGGAAACCGACCGAAAGGGCGATCAACCCCTGGCCGATGAAGTACGTCCCGAGGATCACGGCTTGCGCCGCACGGAAAGGCCGGCGGAAGCGGTTGACTGCCAGGA
>CAZYSF010000539.1:0-4331 GCA_964649635.1 uncultured Anaerolineales bacterium
CTGAACCGCGGGTGCGGCTTTGGCTTCCGGAACCGTCGGTGGAGCGGTTGTCTCGGCGGTTTGCGCCACAGACGAAGGCGGTTTGTTCGAAGCGGATACAGGCGCCGGAGCGGCAGGCGGCATGGGAGCCGATGTTGCGGGCGGCGCTGACGGGGAAGCGGCCTGCGCCGGTTGGACCGGGGAAGGCGGGAGCGCGGCAGCCGGCGCAGAGCCGGATTCCGCGGAACCGGTAATGGGAGTGCCCAGCAGTTGCTCCAGCGCCGCCTGCGCTTCTATATTTTCCGGATTGATCGCCAGGACTTTCCGGAGACAATCCGCCTTCCGGACCGGGTCATCCAGCGTGTAGGAAAGGAACATCCATCCGGCTTCCAATTTCGGATCGGCGCGGACTATATCCAGGAGCAGAGCCCTCGCTTCAACGAGTTGGCCGGCGACATAGAATTCCATCGCCTGTTGCAGTACTTCGCTGAAGTCCCTTGCCATCGCCGGGTATCTCCTTTTCCGGATACTTTCGCGAATTGTAGCATTTTCCCAAGGTCAGGGCAATAATTTTAGGGAAGTATCGCTTCCGGATGATTCACCGGCCCGTGCGCGCTTCCGGATCCGGCGCGGGATTTATGTATAATTACCGCCGAGACCGGAATGGATTCCCGGGCGGAACGGATGCAACCGGTTCCGCGGGGATCGGGCCTTCTCCATGGGATCGAACCGGCGCGGATAGGCATGCGAAAAAAACAAACACGGCTGTTTTCCAGAAGCTGGCGCGCCAGCTGGCGGGATACATCCCTGCTCCTGCGGGAGTTCCGGGATCCGCTGCTGCTTTTCCTGCTGGCGATCGTCGGCAGCGGACTTATATATTACGCGCTTGCGGCGCGGTACGGCGAACCTCTGTCCAATCCGGTCGAGGCCGTATTCCTCGTCCTGGCCGCGACGTTTCTGGAATCCCTGGGGGATTTCCCGCATGCGTTCCCGCTGCAGTTATTTCATTTCATCATGCCGGTTATCGGCATGGTGACGCTGGCTCACGGCCTGGCCGATTTCGGCACATTGTTCTTCAACCGCCGCGCCCGGGGCAAGGAGTGGGAAATGGCCGTTGCATCCACCTTCAGCAATCACATCATCCTGGTCGGCCTGGGGCACCTGGGCTTCCGGGTTGCCGACCAGCTCCACCAGATGGAACAGGATGTCGTGGCGATCGAACTGAGCCCGACCGCCGATCTGGTCGCCAATACCCGGCGGCTGGATATTCCCGTCCTGCCCGGCGACGGGACCAAGGAGGATCTGCTCGAGGCGGCCGGCATCCGCCGCGCGCGGGCGATCATCCTCTGCACGCAGAACGACAGCCTTAATTTGCAAATGGCGGTCAAGGCCCGGGGTATCAGTCCGTCGATCCATGTCGTGATCCGGATCTTCGACGACGATTTTGCCGCCGCGCTTCAAAAGCAATTCGGTTTTACCGCGATCAGCGCCACCGGGATGGCCTCGCCGGTATTCGCCGCGGCCGCGGCCGGGGCCAATATCACGCCGCCGATCATGGTCGAGGGAAATCCTCTGTGTTTTGGAACGGTGGAATTTCTGGATTGCGCGGACGCCAGGGGGAAAACCCTGCATGATCTGGAACAGCGCTACCATATCAGCGCGGTGCTTCTGAAACGCAAAGGCGGGATGGAGTGGCATCCCTCCAGCTATGAGACGATCCAGGCGGGGGACGTGGTCGGCGTGCTCGGGAACCCGGACCGGATCAATGAGCTCGTGCACGACTGCCAAAATCCATCTTAGCAAACTTACAAAATGTGATCGTCATCCATTCGATTCTAAAAATCATGCCCGCTAAAACCTGCGGGCATGACGTTCATTTTTATAATGCAGAATTTCTGGATCCCCGCCCCGTTACGCACCATCCCCGCTCAAAAAGCAGAAACGAGCGGGGATGCTTCGCGAGGGCAGGCTTCGATCACCCTCGCTTCGCAAGAGCAGGCGTGGGGATGACGATCAGTCAACGAACTACGCCAATCCCCCCGTCTCCAATTCTTTTACTACGCAATCCGTCATGGCCTTCGTGGACAGGGCGGGCCTGCCCGCCGGGCGAAGATCCGCGGTCCGGTTGCCGGCATCCAGCACCCGGTCCACCGCCCGTTCGATGGAGTCGGCTTCCTTTTCCCAGCCAAGCGAATGCCGGAACAGCATCGCACCGCTCAGGATCGCCGCAATCGGGTTGGCGATCCCCTTGCCGGTGATATCCGGCGCCGAGCCGTGGATCGGCTCGTACAGCCCCGGACCGCCGTCACCCAGGGAAGCGGACGGCAGCATGCCCATCGATCCCGCTAAAACCGAGGCCTCGTCGGTGAGGATGTCTCCAAACATATTATCGGTGACAATTACATCGAAATCCCGCGGCGACTGTATGATGCGCATTGCGGCGGTATCGACCAGGATGTGATCCAGCGCGATCCCGGGGTGCTGCGCGCCCACCTCGGTCGTCACCTGGCGCCACAGGCGCGAGGATTCGAGGACATTCGCCTTATCCACCGATGTGACTTTATGGTGACGTCCGGCCGCCAGGCGGAAGGCGAATTCCACCACCCGCCGGACTTCGTAGTCGGAATATTCCAGCGTATCCACGGCGCGTTCATGGCCGTCATCGGTTTTGCTGCGTTCCTTGGGCAAGCCGAAGTACAATCCTCCGGTGAGTTCCCGCACCACGATAAAATCCACGCCTGCGGTCCGGTCCGGCTTGATCGGGGAGACATCCTGAAGGGAGGCGCGGACTTTAACCGGCCGCAGGTTGGCGAACACATCCAGCCCCTTGCGCAGGGCGAGCATTCCCTGCTCCGGACGGACCTTTGCGCGCGGATCGTCCCATTTCGGGCCGCCCACCGCTCCCATCAAGACCGCGTCCGCCGCCCGGCAATCGGCCAACACCTCGTCCGTAAGCGCTACTCCGTGACGGTCGATGGAACAACCGCCCATCAACCGTTCCTGAAAGCCGAGGGTATGCCCACCGCGGGCAGCGGCCTTCTCGAGGACCCGCACGCTTTCCGCGAGCACCTCGGGACCGATTCCATCGCCGGGCAGGAGAATGATATCCGCGTGGCTCATCCGCCTACACCAGTCCGGCGATCAGGTCGCCGGTCTCGGTCGTGGAGAGACCCATCTTGCCCGCGGCCAGGCTCTTGATCTTTCCGCCGGAAAGCGCTTTGATCACCGCTTGTTCGACCGCGTTGGCGGCGGCGCTTTCTCCGATCGTATCCAGCAGCATGCCGCCGGCGCAGATCGCCGCCATCGGGTTGATCACGTTCTTGCCGGTGTACTTGGGCGCCGAACCGCCGATCGGTTCGAACATCGAGACGCCCTCCGGATTGATGTTGCCGCCGGCGGCAATCCCCATCCCGCCCTGGATCATCGCCCCCAGATCGGTGATGATGTCGCCGAACATGTTGTCGGTCACGATCACGTCGAACCAATCCGGGTTCTTGACCATCCACATCGTTGTGGCGTCCACGTGCGCATAATCGGTCTGGATCCCGGGATATTCCTTGGCCACTTCGTAAAAAGTCCGTTCCCAAAGATCGAAGGCAAACGTCAGGACGTTGGTCTTTCCGCACAGCGTCAGCTTGTTGCGCTTGGCGCGCTTCCGGCAGGCTTCGAAGGCGTAGCGGATGCAGCGCTCAACGCCCATCCGCTTGTTGATTGATTCCTGAACCGCCACCTCGTGCGGCGTGCCCTTGCGCAAAACTCCGCCCGCCCCGGTATACAATCCTTCCGTGTTTTCGCGGATGACCAGGAAGTCGATGTCGGCCGGGGTTTTATCCTTGAGCGGCGTATCCACGTTCGGGTAGAGTTTGACCGGCCGGAGGTTGATGTACTGGTCCAGTTCGAACCGCAGGCGCAGGAGCAATCCTTTTTCCAGGATGCCGGGTTTGACCTCGGGGTGTCCGATCGCGCCAAGGTAGATTACGTCCAGTCTGCGGAGTTCCACCACGACGCTATCGGGCAGAATTTCTCCGGTGCGCTTGTAGCGTTCGCCGCCCAGATCGTAATCGACCCATTCGATCCCGAAACTGAATTTTTTAGAAGCCGCCTCGAGGACTTTTTTACCCTCGCGGATGACTTCCGGGCCCGTGCCGTCACCGCCGATCACTCCGATGCGATACGTTTTGCCTGCCATGAAAAATCTCCTTTATGAGATAAGGTGGTCGAGTAGCGCTCTTTGCATATCCCTGGCCCAGCCCGACCAGGGCGGGCGAGACCTCCGGTTTTCGGCCAAAAGAGGGTCTCGATACGCCCCGCACAAAAGGATATGACGGGCTACTACACCGACCAATTTATTT
>CAZYSF010000540.1:0-4337 GCA_964649635.1 uncultured Anaerolineales bacterium
CCAGCGGATGCGCCAGCAAGGCTTCGCGGGCCGCCTTGCGGTCGCCGTGGACCGCCGCCTGAACGGTCAGGAGTTCATATTCCTTCACCCGCGCGATCAGGTCGAAGCACATCTTCGGCAGCGGCGGCGCGGGAAGGGTCTCCACTTTTCCGCGCGAGACGTTGACCGGCATCTCCAGCACCCACTCCTTCGGCCAGCCCTCCACCGCTCCGTGGTGGGCGATGTTGACCACATGCACTTCCCCCTTTCCGGCATGATGGGCGGCGATCAACTGGGTCGCGGCGGTCGAATAATAGGCGCCTCCGCGCTTCATCAGATCCTCCGGCGGTTTGGTGCGGTCCGGCTCGGCATATTCCGCCAGCAGCCGCTTCTCGATCTCCATAACCTCTTCCGCACGCGAGGGCGGCCATTTTTCCTGGGCCGCCAGTTTATGATCGGTAGAGTAATAATATTGCAGATAGTAATTCGGGATCAGCCGGTTCTTCTCGATCCAATCCGGATCCCATTCCGGTTCCTTCTGCGCCCGCAGTTCCTTCACCGTATCCTCGAGGATCTGCCCCCACATATCCTCGCCGTCCAGCGTGAAACCCCGGTGCCAGGAGAGGTGATTCAACCCGAGCGTGTCGAGCTGCGTCCGCGCGGGGTCAATCTTCGTGCCTGTCATTTTTTCGAGGCGCTTGATGATGCCCATCCGGGTGGTGATCGGCACGTTGCACACCCCGATCCCCTGTCCGTGAGGGAGCACATCGGTCAGCGCCTGGGTGACCAGACCGGCGGGATTGGTGAAGTTCGCCAGCACCGCCGCGGGCGAGACGCGCTGCATTTCGGCGGCGATGGCGCGCACGACCGGGATTGTGCGCAGCGCCTTGGCCATCCCGCCGACGCCGGTCGTCTCCTGGCCGATCAGACCATGGCGCTTGCCGAGGTATTCATCCTCCCGGCGGGCGGGCATTTTGCCGACCCGCAGCTGGGTCACAACATAGGCTGCGCCGGCGACGGCCTGTTTGTAGTCGTCCGTCAACTCGACGGAAAACGGATTTCCCGCCGCGCCGACCATGCGCCGGACGAATCCGCCGACAACGTCCAGGCGTTCCGGATCGATATCGACCAGCCACAGTTCCCGCACCGGTAAAATTTTCGTGCGCTCGAGCAAGCCGTTGACAAGTTCGGGCGAATAGGTGGATCCCCCGCCGATGACTGCGATTTTCATACCGCACCTCCTTGGTAGCTACTGGTATTTGCAGGCCGGCGCCTGCACAGCGTAGGTTACCAAAGAAACCCGCCCTCGCCAAGGTGATGGGTCGGGCGGATCGACCCGAGAAACGCGATTCCCCGGAATGGGGATGGGCATGAGCGCCCAATCACTGTTCCCGCATTTCCAACACCGATGGCACGTGCCGGCACTAATTCTTCTTCCCTTCTAATCGAGCGCCTGTCGTCCACCACCCGCGCCGGATTTGCCGGTTTGTGCGCCGGATGCGTTTGCAACACGAGGATTTCACGGATAATTCCAAATTGTTAGAAAGGGGGGGTAACCGATTAGTCGATCGTTAATCCGTGCAATCCATGCTGTTGGAAATTGCAATCCTCTAAAAAGTGCATTCAGCCGCCCGGCGGTATATCCGATAAAGGCCGCACTGGCTGCGATCTCCGCTGTTTGTCCAAAAGCGGCCGAATCCTCCCGTTGCGCGCATCCCAGATTTTTCGTAAAATCAAAGGGGAGTCCCCTTGAATTCTCAACGGATTGCACGGGTTTCTCCAGAAGAGCGTAGACCTGGTACTTCTCATCCTCATCGAGGGATTGTTTGAATTCGGCGAGAAACAAGGTGCTGTTACGAAAATCGGCTCCACTTCCGGTATCCCAAGTAAATATTTTATTGTATGAGTAGCGCCTTTCACCTGGTTGGGAAAATTCCACGCCAAAATGCCCAAGGATAATAAGTACCGGCTTCCCGCATCGGTTCTGAAGATCCCTGGCAGCGGTCATTAATTCACTTAGGGAGAGATCGGTTTTGGAGTCTTTCGTCCAGGCTACTGTATTTCCGAACCGCTGTTCACGCGGCAGATAAATTTCGTTTTCCGCATAATATGCCACGGCTTCGATGGAGTAATCCGGTTCGGGAAGAAGTATCGCGTTCCGGTAGGACGGATCGCTATTTAAAAAATCGCCCAATGCCTTGCTCGAGCTTTGCTCCATGCGAATATCCCGCCAAGCGGTGCCCCGCATTTGAGATACACCCGCCAGGACAATCAACGGAATGGCGATAAAATAACCGATGCGAAAAAGATGCTTGCGTATTCCGGAAATATTTTCGTTCCCCTGCATCTCAAGAAGCAGCCAGTAAAGGGTAATGGTAAAGATTAAAAACAAACCTTGATGGCGATATTGTCCGACATACACAAGATGGAAGAGAATCCCCAGCCCGATTTCCCCCAAGAACGCCGCGACAAGCAGCGACGGGCGATGCATTAGGCCAAGTATCGCCAAGAAGATGATCAACGCCACGACGGCGGGCGGTACCCATGCCGGCATGATTTGATAAAAGGATATCTCGGGATGAAGCGCGGACTCTTTCAAAGCCTCAAGGAAGTTCGGCCATGTTAATATATTGTGGACGCTTGTTAAAATCGTGTTTTCCCGTGGCATGAAGCACAGGATGCTGAACCCCGCTCCGGCGGTGATGAGGATGGCGGACAATCCAAGAGACAGTATTTTTCGGCGAGAGAGCTCCGCCCGACGCTCTACTATCGCATCCCACATCCATATCGCCGTGAGTAGACCGGCAAAAATAATCGAATGCGCATTGGTATTTGCAAGCAGAGCAACGAGAAAGGCCAATAACAAACCCCATTTCTCACGATGCGGGTAAACCCATGCGATAAGGAACAACATAAGCATGGTGATCCCGTAATTCCGCGCCATAACGGAATATTCGTAGAAAGGAAATGCGGAAAAAATGAAAAGGCTTTTCAACCATAAAGGCATTGGCGCAAAAAGGAGGAAAACGGCAACCGCCACGAACCCGATCCCGACGGCGAAAATCGGGAGGATCAGCGGGGAATCCACGATCGATTTTCCGGCATATAGAAGAAAATGCCACAGCATCGGATGCCCGTCGTATTGCACCGAGTTGTACAAATCCGCGGGCGTTGCGGCGGCTCGGGCAAGGGAGAGCGGGCGGACCTCATCGCGCCAGAATTCGTGCATTGATTCGGTGAAGACGACACCTGAGAGCCAGACCCCGAGGATGAAGACGGCCAGGACGGCGGTGCCTTTGCGCTCGAGCGGCTTTTTGATCCGCAGGATGGCCAGGAACCGGCTTGGGATCTTCACAATCATGTCTGCGATACGTCTCATGGTTACCAATGGGCGGGACAGGGGTGTTCACCTTGGCTGGGGTAATTATATTCGATGGGGGATTGCCGCGCCGCCCGCCCAAATCAGCCGCTGGACAAATTCCTGCTTCGTTGGTATATTTGGCCCATCATGAACAAGCGGCTTTCCCATACTCATGCTCATACTCAAGGTCAACCAGCATCGCTGAGTTGAGCGGCCGCGCTTTCCCATGGAATTATTTTTTCTGCGCCCTCCCTCAGCCGGAGGGCGTTTCTTTTTGGAGGACTGATGAAGAACAGAACTGATATTCGTTTGGCGTTGCCGTCGAAGGGCCGTTTGGAAGCGGAAGCGCTGGAATTCCTGGAAGCCTGCGGGCTGGATGTCTTCAAGCCCAATCCGCGCCAATACCAGGCCGGGATTCCGGCCGTGCCCGGCCTCACCGTCCTGTTCCAGCGGCCCGGGGATATCGTTGTCGGAGTCCGCCAGGGCAGCCTGGATTTCGGGATCTCCGGGACGGATATCATCGAGGAGAAGAAAGGCGACAGCGGTGACGTGATTATCCTGCACGATTCGCTTGGATTCGGCGCCTGTTCGCTGTTCCTGGCGGTGCCCGAAGAATGGGACGGGGTCCGCGGCGTACCGGATCTTGCGCGCAAGGCGCCGGGCATGCCGAAGGAGGGCAAACCTCTGCGTGTGGCGACGAAATATCCGGTCCTCACGGCCCGGTTCCTGCGGGAAAAGAAGATCGAACCGTTCGAATTGATCTCGTCGGAGGGTACGCTCGAGGTTGCGCCCGCGATCGGGTATGCGGATATGATCAGCGACCTGGTCTCAACCGGAACCACGCTGCGGGATAATCACCTGGTACCGCTCGGGGACGGGGAAATCATCCGCTCCCAGGCCTGCCTGATCGCCAACCGGCCCGCCCTGAAAGCCCGCCCGGAGGTGCTCGAGGCGGCTCACTCGCTCCTGGAATACATCGAAGCGCACCTGCGCGCCA
>CAZYSF010000541.1:0-6300 GCA_964649635.1 uncultured Anaerolineales bacterium
TTCAGCCTGAGCCGGGTGGAACCATTACCCGGGCAAAAGGTGTGACTGTCGGGTATCTTGCCCAGCAACCCGAATTGGATGAAAACCTGAGCGGATACGAGGCGGTGATGACCGGCAATCCGCGGGTGGGCGCGATGTACGTCAACTGGACGCTGCCCTTTTGGCTGTCCACCATGTTCATCATCTGCCCGCGCCGGGAACCGAGCATCTCCACCACGGCGCCGACCGTATCGGGGCTGGTTTCAATGTGCACTTCCTCGAACGGCTCAAGCATGGTCCCGTCTTCCGCCGTCCGGAAGATCACCTCCGGCCGCGAGACATGGAACTCGTAACCCTCGCGCCGCATCGTCTCGATCAGGATGCCCAGGTGCAATTCTCCCCGGCCCGAGACGACGAATGAATCCGTCGATCCGGTTTCTTCCACGCGCAGGGCGACGTTGTGCCGCAATTCTTCGAACAGGCGCTCGCGCAGTTTGCGTGACGTCCCCCAACGGCCCTCCCGCCCCGAGAAGGGCGAAGTATTCACGCCGAAGATCATCCTGACGGTCGGCTCCTCCACTTTGATCTGCGGAAGCGCCACCGGGTTTTGCGGATCGGCCAACGTCTCGCCGATGGCGATGCCCTCCAGCCCGGCGATCGCGACGATTTCCCCGGCCGCCGCCTCCTCCACCTCCACCCGCTCCAGCCCCTGGTGGACGTAAAGATACCGGGTGCGCTCTTCCAGGATATCTCCCGCAATGGTCATGCGGGCCACTTTTTCCCCGGCGTGCATCCGCCCGGCGAAGATCCGGCCGACCGCGGTCACCCCCCGGTAGTTGTCATATCCGAGCGAGGCCACCAGCATTTGCAGCGGTGCATCCGGATCCACCATCGGCGGAGAAATGTGGCGCAGCATGGCCGAAAAGAGCGGTTCCAAATCCGAACTCATCTCGTGGGTGAGCCCGGCTTGCTGCGTAATGGCATTGGCATAGATAACCGGAAAATCCGCCTGCTGCTCCGTGGCGCCCAGTTCGATAAACAGGTCGAAGGTTTTATTCAGGGCCACGTCGGGTTCGGCGTCCTTGCGGTCCATCTTGTTGATGACCACAATTGCCCGGTGCCCTTTTTCCAGCGCCTTTTTTAATACGAACCGCGTCTGCGGCATCGGTCCTTCGGCGGCGTCGACCAGCAGGAGAATGCCGTCGACCATGTTCATCACCCGCTCCACTTCGCCGCCGAAATCCGCGTGGCCGGGCGTATCGACGATGTTGATCTTCACCTGCGCGTTGGCCACCGGATCCCAGACGACGATCGCGGTGTTCTTGGCGAGGATCGTGATCCCGCGCTCGCGCTCCAGATCGTTGGAATCCATCACCCGTTCGGCGACCTGCTGGTTTTCCCGGAAGGTGTGGGATTGCCGCAGCAGGCCGTCGACCAGCGTGGTTTTGCCATGGTCGACATGGGCGACGATGGCGATATTGCGAATGTTTGTTCGTTCCGTTTTCATGTTTCCACTGCTTCCTAGTGAATACGCACAGCGACCCCGGCGGCTCTCAGCCGGGGTCGCAACATGCGGTTATCATATCAAATTTCTCGGATTTGGAGAAGGTCCGGCCAATACAAAGATTTTAGGGTCACAAAAGGGGCAAAGAACACAAAAATTTTTTATGCTTTCTGTGTCTTTTGTGGCTATTCATTTTTTCCCTTCGTGATCTTATCCCACCCCGCCGATCCGCAGCGACGGATCGCCGAACAGCATGAATTTCCACATCTGGTGAAAATCCGCGAGCACGAGCCAATCCGCATGGTCGTATTCCTGTTCGAATTCATGGATCTGGTAATACTTGCGGATGGCATAGTTCCAGGCATCCCCCGCCCGCGGTCCGTCCTGGACTATCCCTTCGAAAAAGAATTTATTGACATCGAACATCATCGGGAACTGCGCGCCCGTCACGGCTCCCACGTAAACTACCACGCCATTGGGGATTTGGACCAGGGAGAATTCCATCATCCCATCCATGTTATCGACGGCCTGGATCGGCGCCGGCGGCGGCGGTGTGCCGGTAAACGTCTCGCTAAATTCGGCGCCCGTGTGGTGGATTCCATTAATGTCCGTGTACGGCCCGCCCGGAGGGTACGCCGTAAAAGTGGCCGTGCCGCATCCGCCGGAGAAAACCACCGGGAGCGTTTTGCCGTTCTGGAGGCTGGCAAAATCCTTGACGGTCACGGCATCCGCCCATAGGTCTATATTGCCGTGTCCGAGGAAACTCACCAGCCCGACTCCGCTGGTCATGGCCTTGATAATGGCCTCGGCGGTCAGCGGCTCGGTTTCCCGGCACGGATTCCCCGGATAGTAAAGCCGTGTGACGTCGTATTGATCTGCCGGAAGCAGGTTGAGCATTTCCTCTTCGCGCCGGCAATCGTCCGGTAAATATCCGCCGGAGGATATCGCCAGTACCCTCCGTGCCCACTCGGATTGATATGCCGCCTTTTCGTAGGAGATCACTTTTTCCGCGTAGAGCGCGGCTTCATCCGCGTTGGATACGGGCACGCGGCCGACGGCGAGGTCCGGATTGAGGTCCGCTTTGTCGATGTTCAACAAGCCGGAGCGGATCTCCCCGCCGATCTCGCCGAAGTATCCGTTGGCATTGGCATCCCAATCGTCGAAGCTTCCGTCCGCCTTATAGAGATCGGCGTAGTACAGATCGGCCGGAAAAAAGGCCGTGTTGCCGACCGTTGTCGCGGCGGTGTCGGTCGACGTCCAGCGGATGGGAAATTTATCTCCGTCGCCGGCGAGCATCGCGTAGCGGATGCCGCTCTCCTGCTGATACATCGCCAGGCAGCGTTTGATCCGTTCCGGCGCGTCGCGCCCTTCGCACAACCGGTCCACATCCTCCAAAAGAAGAATACCCGCCGCCATACCGGAGGAGGTTTTCCACTCCGCCAACCGCCGCATGGGTTCGAGAAACTCCCGCGCCGTGACGATCAGAAGTTCGTAGGCTTCGCCCGCCGGCGATGATAGTTCCTCCGGAGTGGATGTGGCAACCGGCGCGGCCGCTTCTGTCGGCGCGGGAGGGAGCGCTGTTTCTCCGCTTATGGAAGGAGTGAGGACCGGGGTTTTCCCTCCGGGGAAGTTGCACGCCGCGGTTAGCAGCAAAAAGAGAGCAAGGATTTTCTTGGTTATTCGCATTTGTTCACTATAGCCCATGGAAGCATAAAGAAACAATAAATGCTCCTCCGCACAACCCTTAGGGTCCCGTTTCACCCACCCTTAGGGTCTTTTTTCTCCACCCTAAGGGTCCCTTTTCCATGTTGAAGGTTAGGTAGGACACGAAGATTTTTCTTTTCTTCTTCGTGTCCCTGCCCCAGCCCGCCAGGGCGGGCTTCAGGTTCTGCTTCGTGTGGCTTAGTGGATTCGTTTCAACGCCGCGCGCACGATCTCCACATACTCCGGTTTGAGGCTCGCCCCGCCCACCAGCCCGCCGTCGATGTCCGGCTCGGAAAGGAACTCGGCGATATTGTCCGGCGTCACGCTGCCGCCGTAGAGCACCCGGACCGATCCCGCCACAGCCGGATTGAACTTCGCGCCCAGGACCGAGCGGATCGATCCGGAAACAACCCGGTTGGCATCCGGCCCATGCGCCGCGCGCCCGGTCCCGATCGCCCACACCGGTTCGTAGGCCACGATCGATTTCCCGGCCTGCTCGGCCGTCAGGCCTTCGAAAGCCGCGGTCATCTGCCGCCGGACGACGGAGTCGGTCTGCCCGGCTTCGTTTTCCGAGAGCGTCTCGCCGACGCAGATAATCGGGATTATCCCGGCGGCCAGCGCCGCTTTGACCTTCCTGGCGACCATCTCGTCGGTTTCGCCGAACAGGCCGCGCCGTTCGGAGTGGCCGATGATGACATAGGCGCACCACTCCTTTACCATCGCGGCCGAAAGTTCTCCGGTGAAGGCACCCTTGGCCTCCCAGTGCATGTTCTGCGCGCCCAAACCTATGCCGCTGCCTTGCAGCAGCGGGGCCAGGACGGGCAGCGCGGTGGCGGGCGGGCAAATAACCCGTTCCACACCACTCAGCGCCTGCAGTTGCGGGAGGATCTGGCGGACGAAGTCCGCCGCTTCCGCGGAGGTTTTGTTCATCTTCCAGTTTGCCGCCATACAGGGAACGCGTTTCATTTCGGTTGCCATTTTTGGATCATCCTCTCGAGTTCTACCCTTAACCAGGGGGGTGTATTGGGATCGTTCAGAATATCCTTCATCAACGTGATGCCTTCCGAAGTGTCGCCGGTGACGCAATAGTGCTCGCCCATGATCGCCCGCAACACCGGTTTCTCCTCTCCGCGCGCAATCTCCATGCCGCCGCGGATGAACGGCTCGCCGTCTTTCGGGAACGGGGACCATATGGTAAGCCACCGTCCCATCGCCCCCTGGGAGATCGCCCAGCCGGGAATCCGCTCCACGAACCATCGTATCAGCGGTTCGGTGTCTTTTATCCCCGCCACATGGAAAAGCGCCTCTGCCGAAGCCGTTCGCAGGGCGGGATCGTTGGGATTTTTATCCAATCCCTTTTGGAGATATTGCGCCGACATGATCCATTGGCCGCGCGCGTTGAGTTTTTGAACGGCCAGGATGATCACCCCGGTCCGGTCGGCGGGAAGCATATCCAGCGCGGTGATAAATTCTTTGTCGGCCGCCTGCTGATTTCCTTCGTTCAGATAGGCAAGCCCCTGTTCGAACCGCTTCCAGGCTTCGCGCAGGTCCTCCGGGATGGCGATTCCCTCTGTCGGCTGCATCGCCTTGGTCGGTTCCTTCGTCGGAGAGGGGCGGATCGGCGTGGCGGGCAGCAAAGCCAGCGCGGTTTCGGTGGCTTTCTGATCCTGCCTGTCGGAAATATTTCCCAGCACGACCAATCCGCCAAAACACATGCATCCGCACGCCATTATGATCAGGAAGATCAACAGCCACTTCGGGATTCGTTTCCATACCGGCGGTTTCGCCCCCGCAGGCGGTTTCACCGGGCCCGCTGCGGCTTTCGACTTGCCGGCCGCCGCGGAGGGCGGCTCGGCCAGCTTAATAGTCGAAACCGATGCCTTGGCCGGCGCGCCGGCTGCCATGGTAACTTCGCGTACGGCTTCCTGGAACGCCTTGACCAGTGAGTCCACATCCGCATACCGGTCTTTGCGGTCCTTGGCCAGCGCCTTGAGCAGCACCCGTTCGACAGCGGCGGGAACTTTCGGGTTGATTGCGCGCGGCAGCGGGAGCGGGGTGAAGATGTGATCGTGGATGATCGAAAACGGGGTATCGGCGTTGAAGGGCACCCGGCCGACCGACAGTTCGTACATTACCACGCCGAAGGAGTAGATGTCGGTCCCCGCATCCAGATTTTTAACGCCCTGCGCCTGCTCCGGCGAGATGTAGTGCGGCGTGCCCAGCATCATGTCGGTGGACAGCGTGGATTCCCCGGATTGCGCGATGCGCGCCAGCCCGAAATCCGCCAGGTAGATGCCGCCTTCCGGGGTGAGCAGTACGTTTGAAGGTTTGATGTCCCGGTGCAGAATCCCCTTGGAGTGCGCGTACGCCAGCGCCGCGCCGACGGCTTGGATCACCCGGACGGCTTCCCCCGCGGAGAGCGGGCCGCGCGCGAGGCGGGCCTTGAGGGTTTCGCCCTCGATGAATTTGATCACCAGGTAGGGCTGGCCCTCGTATTCGGAAAAGTCGTAGATCGGGACGATGTTGGGATGCTCGAGCTTGGCCACCACCCGGGCTTCGCGGGTGAAGCGCGCGGTGAAAGAAGGATCCTCGCGGAACGCCGCATGCAATACCTTGATCGCGACGTAGCGGTCGAGCCCGGCATGATACGCCTTGTAGACCGTCGCCATGCCGCCCTGGCCGAGTTGTTCCAGGATACGGTAGGGCCCGGCATTTTGACCGTTGGTGAAAGTCATTTCACCTCCCACAGGAATCCGCGCCGATCCCCCTTCCCCCTCCGCCGGCGGTCCATCGGGAGCGCCCGGCCCATGCGGATTTACGGAGGGCGCCAAACCCGTTTCCGGATCTCGCGCCCTCCATTTTACAAGTTATGCGATTTTCCCGCCTTCCGGGATGCCTTGCGGTGTTACTTATCCTGCAGGATGGCAATTCCCGGAAGGACTTTGCCTTCGAGAAATTCCAGGGAAGCGCCTCCGCCGGTGGAAATGTGCGAAATCTTGCCCGCCAGCCCGGCTTCGGTGATGGCGGCAACTGAATCGCCGCCGCCCACCACGGTGATGGCGCCGCACGAAGCGACCGCCTCGGCCAGATCGCGCGTGCCCTTGGCGAAGTTG
>CAZYSF010000542.1:0-2382 GCA_964649635.1 uncultured Anaerolineales bacterium
TATACGCCGCGCAGTTTCCAGAACGGATTGCCTTCCGGTTCGGTGGGCTCCAGATCCGGGATGGACTCCAGCCGCAGGAACTCGTCGCGCAGTTCCGCTTCCAATCCCGCGGCTTCGATTAATTCCCCCAGGCGGTCGCGCAGCGCGGGCAGATAGTGCGTATCCAGCCGGGCGTATTCGAGCATCCGCTCCGAAAGCGGCCGGATCCCCCAATTCGCGCGCTGCATCGGCTTGTCGAGGGTGATCCCGAACTCGCGCGCCAACAGCGCGTTCAATCCGCATTCCTTGCTGCCAAGCGATCGCGAGGCGGCGTGCGTATCGAACAACCCCCGCACCCGGAAACCGAAATCCCGGCGCAGGCACAACAGGTCGTATTCCGCGGCGTGGAAAATTTTCTCGATGTTTGGATCTTCGAAGAATTCCTTGAGGGGGGAGAGGTCCGCGTGCACCAGCGGATCGATCAGGTTATCCCGGCCGGGGGAGGAGATTTGTATCAGGCAGACCCGTTCGCGGTAGGCGTGCAGGCTGTTGGATTCGGTATCCACCCCCGCGCGGAGAACTCCGCGCAGATCCTCGGCCAGCGCTTGCAGGCTTGCGGCATCACGGATGTAGCGGGGCGGATCCAGCTCCGGCATGGCGGTTATTATACGCCGGGTTGGGAAGGCTCTTGGCGGCTGGAGCGGAACGGATCGCTCAGGCGGGCCGGTTCCGGATAACGCGCGCCGCGGCATACAGCGTCAGCCCGCACAGCGCGAAGCCGAAGAGGGTGAAGGGCATTTGCCAGACGAGGTTGTTCATGAACGTGTGGACGTAGGAGTGCGCCTTGAAAATTACCAGCCAGGATAGCGGCGCGAGCAGTGAAAACCAGACCGCCGCGATCAACGCCAAGCCCGAGGCGCGCATTCCGGCTGCCTGCTTCGATCGTAAGCAGAAGACCAAGGCGACCGACATCACCGCAAACAGGAGGATAAGGTACAGGTATCGGAATTGAAATACGAAATTGGCGATGAAATCGTTCGGGGCTTTTATGTAGTAATTAAAATCCAGATAAATCTCTCTGAGGTAATACGCCACCACATCCAGAGCGTTTGCGTTCAGGGATGCCGCATAATCCGGCGGAAAGAGGTTCGGATCGGCGTAGGATCTCCGCAGAAGGGAATAGATTATATGATCGACGCCCTTGGCGAAGCTGCCGTCCACGGCGGCAATCTGGAAGCATAGGACAGTCATGCTGGCAAGGATCGCCGTCACCGAGGCCGCCATGGCAACCAGCAAGCCGGAGAGGAAAGGCTTCCATCCGGTTTTATCCCGAAAGGAAAAATATACCAGGGGAACCGCCATCATGACCAGCGTCGTGGTGATGTACTCGTACCCGGTAAAAAAGCATTTGCTCAGAACCGCCAGGAAGACAACCAGCCCGAATCGGACCGGATTGAGTTTTGACGGCCGGGCGCTTCCAAGGAAATAGAGGACGATCAGCATCGGCAGGTAGAAAGCCCAAATTGACCACCAGAGGTTTTTCCCAAAGAGTGTCAGCCATTGCGATAAGGCGGTTCCAACCAAGGCGGCCACTCCCGCCGCGAGTCCGAATTCGCCGGTAATCCATAAGAAGATCAGCGAGAGAATTGCCGCGGAGAGCAGCGAAGTCAATCCGTGGAAAAACGACAGCTTATCCTGGGAGGACCACGGAAGAATCTCGTTCAACAGGCCGAACAGCATTCCCTGCCCGCCGGTTTGGGATTTGTACGCGGTGTAGGACTCAAAGGGGAGGGATTCCAGGTAGGCTTTGTATTGAAACCGGTAGTTGGCGTGTTCCGTATCGGGAGGAGTGGAATCCGGGCCGGTCAGGCCGGTCAGTCCGCCGGCCGAGAACAATCCATCCGATTCCGTTTTCAAAATCCTCCCGACTATAAAACTCTCCACCCCGATCTGGTAGGTATCAAAGGAATCCTGTTCCGCCGCGCGCCATAGGTTTTGGGAAAACCCGAAGAACAGGATCGCGGTGGAGGCCAGGAAAAAAGCGAACGACCGGAGTTTATGGGTACCGGGTGAAAGCATAGGGTTTGGCATTCTACGAATGATCAGCCGGTTGGATCAGGCCGAGGGCTGCCCCAGCCGGACGCGTTCTTGGTCCACGATTTCCGGCAGGAGCTTGCGGAAGAGCGGCTTCGGTTCGGCCAACGGCTGCCCGGCCGCGAGCCGGCTCGGTTCCCACTTCCCGACTGCGCCGGCGGGGTCGTACGTCAGGACGGGCCGCGAACCGAGTGAATCCGTGCGCTCCTCGACCTTCTGCGCGCCGAACATCCGGCCGCTGTGCCCGAATCCGGTGTGCAGAAATTCCGCGGAAAACGGGATGAACGGAGCGAGCAGCGTCTTCAAGGA
>CAZYSF010000543.1:0-1503 GCA_964649635.1 uncultured Anaerolineales bacterium
GCGAGCACGTCGCGGACGAACGCCTCTGTCTCGCGGCCGTGCGTCCCGTTGCCCACGGCGATCGCGCACATGGCGGCAATCAGGAATGTCCCCCCCAGGACCAGCATCCAGCCGATCCGGCCGGCGGTCATCCCCATTGCCACAAAGAGCGAGATACCCAACCAGGTTGCCAGAAGGCTGCCGGGGATCGCATCCCCGATCCGAATCTCCAGCCCGAGACCCGCCATTAAGCCCCCGGTGGCGATTCCGGTCAGGAGGACGAGGAACCAGGGGATCGTAAGGAAGGATTTGCTGATCGTTTGTTTCATAATGCAGCCGGTTATCCTTTAGGCATGAGGAGGAAGCTGACGAACATTTATCATGTCTGCCACTCTACGCGGGAATGATCCCTCGCCTTCGGCTCGGGACGGGCTCATTGGTCAATACGGCCGATTTACCCACCCAACCGGCCTCTTACTGCACGGTGAGCGGCTGAATCTCCACGCATCCCGCGCCGACCAGATGCAGGATCTGGCGCTCGAGCTCCGTCGTCCACGAGGTGGTGTTGGTCGGGAACTCGAGCCGGTAGGTCCGTTCGGCTTCGGAGATGTGAAACGCGAAGTGGTCGGTTCCCGGATACGACGTCAGGAGGCCATAGAGGATGCGCAGCCGGCGGGTGTCGCGCGCGCGATCGCCCGTCTCGCGGATGTAGAGCAGGATCAGCCGCGGGCCGTCGACCTTCGCCGGCGCCGGGTTCGCGATCGGGTCAGGCGCGATCGGTGATCGCGCTCCGATCGCCGCGATTTCGGCAATCGTTATCGGGTTTGCAGCCGCGATCGCCGATCGCGGCTCCATTTCCGCGGGGTTGAGCGCCATGACCGGCGGGGTCGCGGTCAGGCCCGTCGGCGGATCGGCCGGCAGGATCGTGGATCGCACTCCGGCCGCCGCAATCGGCAAACCGGTGTTCGGGATCGCGATTGGTGCGGAAGCCGCGGCGTCCGGAAGCGGCTCCATATTCATCGGCAAATCCTCACCCGGGTCTTCCGGGAGGGGGTACCAATCCTCGTCCGCCGGGACCGGCGGAGCCGTCGAAGCCGGCACCGCGGCGGATTGGGTGGACAGCCCGGGAAGCCCGGATTTTGAGGCCTTCTTCGCGGCCTTCTTCAGATCAGGCGTGACCGAATCGACCAGCACGCGCGGCGTGCCGTTGCCGCTTTCCGCCTTGCCCTCGGCCACCAGGACCGCATCCTCCTGGACGAAGTCGGCCGCCTTCTCCCAAACCGATGGGAAGAGGATCAGTTCAATCGACCCTTGCAGATCCTCGATCGTGGCGAACGCCATCGCTTTGCCGTTGCGCGACTGGAAGGCGCGGATATGGGTGACCATTCCGGCCACCCGCACCTTGGATTGGTTTGGGGCTTCTGAGAGCGCAGCGCTCCAATGGGTGATAATCGCTTCCAGTTCTTCGCGGTAGGCCGTGAGCGGATGGTCGCTGACGTACAGCCCGAGCAGTTCCTTCTCCCA
>CAZYSF010000544.1:0-1690 GCA_964649635.1 uncultured Anaerolineales bacterium
GGCCACCCAGGTCGTCTGGCTGGTCTTCGGCATACTCGAGGTCATGATCCTGCTGCGGATCGCACTGAAGGCTCTGGGAGCCAACGCGGCCAGCCCGATCGCCGCGTTCATTTACGGTTTCACCGACCTGTTCCTGTGGCCCTTCCAGGGGCTGACGGGGACGCCGGCCGCGGGCGGCATGGTGCTGGAGATTTCCTCGCTGATCGCGGTAGTGGTGTATGCCCTGATCGCCTATGCGCTGGCGAAAATCATCTGGGTGATCTTCTACCGCCCGCGCGGACCGGTGGAGGGCGTCACGCAAACCACGACCACCGATCAGCACACGCACTAATCCGCGGGAGGCGACATGGATATATCAACGGATCGACACCGATCGGAAGCAATCGCCGCGGGTCCCCGTCCGGACGTCCTGAAAGCCGTACTGGGAATGATCCGGCGGCTGATCGAAAGCATGACCATTACCGAAGCAGACCGAAAAAAGGCCGGGATCTATATCCGTCGGAACGGCGCGTGACGGTGGAGCGGCCGGTGGATGATCCGTTTCGGCATTCTGAAAAAACCGAAATTCCCGTCGGCGGATCCGGAAATCCGGGAGCCGGTACCTTCCAGGATAGCGGGGTGGATATGCAAAATACAAAAAACGTTTTCCTCGGTGTGATGATCGGCGGCCTGGCCGGAGCGGCCACGATACTGCTGGTTGCCGCGCAATCGGTCATCCGGACGCGGGCGACAATTCCTCTAGGCATTCCATGGCCGGGTCGCGCGGCCGGGATTACCAAACAATCCCCCGCGCCCGCCGGGAATGCCGCTGGCGGAAGAACGGCCGGAAACATGACGGTTCATATTGCCTGAGGATCTTTCCCGCATCCGCCCTGGCGGCGGAGTGCAACCCCACCCAAGGCCCGCCGCCCATTCCCGATAGAAAGGAGATTTCATGCACGTTACCCGCAACATAGGCATGCTCTTGCTGGCCATTTTTCTGATCGCCTGGGGCTTGGTGACGCTATTAGGCATCAGCGGCGTCGGCGCAATCCTGGCGATCCTGGCGATCGCGGCCGGTATCTTCATCCTGCTGAACCGGTAAGTATCGTGCCATCCGGCCGTAAGGCCCGGCGGCTTCCGTGCCATAATTCAAAGGAGGAATCCCATGTTGTGGACCATCATCGTAGTTCTTTTCGTACTCTGGCTGCTCGGCTTCTTCGGCGGAAGGATCAGCCCGAATTTTCCAAAAGTCGGCAGTTGGGTTCATATTCTGCTCGTGATCGTCGTGATCCTTATCATCCTGCAACTGCTTGGGGTTGTTAATATCTAGCGCTTCGCGGAAAATTGGAGAGGCAGCCGGACAAGGCTGCCTCTCTTTGATAATCGGCAAAGGCGCTTTTTTCGTTCCACGAGAGGAGATCTTTATGCTGACCTGCGGTGAAGTAATGACGAAAAAACCCGTCTGCTGCCTGCCCGGAGACACGGCGGCAACCGTGGCGCAAATGATGAAGCGCAAGCACATCGGTTCGGTACCCGTGATTGAAAACGAGCAGACCCGAAAATTAGTCGGTATCGTGACCGATCGTGATCTGGCGTTGAAGATCGTGGCCGAAGGGCGCGATGCAAAATCCACGAAAGTGGCGGCGGTGATGACGCGCCGGGTGGTGACTTCCCGCGCGGATGACGATCTGCAGAAAGCGATGGACGC
>CAZYSF010000545.1:0-1884 GCA_964649635.1 uncultured Anaerolineales bacterium
AATATCCGCGATCACGGGAATGGATCTTTGGTTCCTGGATCAAATGCGCGGGATTGCCGAACTCGAAAAAGAAATACCCGCGAAAAAGATGGAAACGCTTCCGGCGGAGCTGTTGCGCCTGGCGAAACAGACCGGCCTGGCGGATACGCACCTGGCGCGTCTTCTCTCCCGGGACGGGGAAAAAACAACCGCGGCGGCGATCCGCGCGCGCAGGCTGGAGGTCGGCATCCGGCCGACCTTCCTGCGGGTGGACACCTGCGCGGCGGAATTCGAAGCACAAACCCCGTATCTGTACTCCTCGTATGAGACCGAGGACGAAGCGCGGGTCACGCCGCGGAAGAAGGTGCTGATCCTCGGCAGCGGGCCGAACCGGATCGGGCAGGGAATCGAATTCGACTATTGCTGCTGCCAGGCGGTGTTCGCGCTGCACGAGCTTGGATACGAAACGATCATGCTCAACTGCAATCCGGAAACCGTCTCGACCGATTACGACACGGCCGACCGGCTCTACTTCGAACCGCTCACCCTCGAACACGTATTGAACGTGGTGGATGCCGAAAAACCGGCCGGCGTGATCGTGCAGTTCGGCGGCCAAACGCCGCTCAACCTTTCGGCCGACCTGGACGCGGCGGGCGTCCCGATCTGGGGAACCTCGCCGGAGGCGATCGCGCTGGCGGAGGACCGCCAGCGGTTCGCGGCCGTGCTTGAGGAACTCGACATCCCCCAACCGGAACACGGGATTGCCCATTCGCTGGAAGAAGTACGGACGATCGCGGAGCGGATCGGGTATCCGCTGCTGGTGCGGCCGTCGTTTGTATTGGGCGGGCGCGCGATGGCCATCGTCGGCGACGAAGCCCAGCTGGAGGGATTTGTCAACGCGGCGCTGGCCGCCGCCCCGGGCCAGCCGCTGCTGGTCGACCGCTTCCTCGAGGACGCCTACGAAGCGGATGTGGATGCGATCTCCGACGGCCAGCAGACGGTGGTGGGGGCGATCATGCAACATATCGAGGAAGCCGGCGTGCACTCGGGTGATTCAGCCTGCGTGCTGCCGCCGTACAAGATCAGCGCCTTCCATCTCAGTACGATGCGCGAATACACCGAAAAACTCGGCCAGCGGCTGAAGGTGCGCGGATTGATGAACGTCCAGCTGGCGATCAAGGATGAGGTGGTGTACGTGCTCGAGGTGAATCCGCGCGCCTCGCGGACGATTCCCTACGTGAGCAAATCGATCGGCGTGCCCCTCGCGCGCAAGGCGGCCCAAATCATGGCCGGCCAGACGCTCGCGCAATTGGGGATCACATCGCAACCGGAGGTGGACGGCTTTTTCGTAAAGGAAGCGGTGCTTCCGTTCCAGAAGCTCCCCGGTGCGGATTCTCTGCTCGGGCCGGAAATGCGCTCGACCGGCGAGGTGATGGGGCATGCCAGCCATTTCGGGCACGCCTTCGCCAAGGCGGAGATGGCCGCCGGCTCCGCGCTGCCGGAACAGGGTGCGGCGCTCTTCAGCGTCAACGATTTCGACAAGGGCGCGGCGCTCAAGGTCGCGCGCGACCTGCACCGGATGGGTTTCCACCTGTTTGCCACTCCCGGCACGGCGGCATTCTTCATGCACGCCGGGCTGCCGGTCGAACCGGCTTTCAAAGTCGGGCACGGATCGCCGAATGTGGTGGATCTGGTCCGCGGCGGGAGGGTGCAGCTGGTGCTCAATACGCCGCTCGGGCCGAACGCGCATACCGATGGGAACCTCATCCGCGCCGCCGCGACCGTGATGAACGTGCCGCTCCTGACCACGCTTTCGGCCGCGGCCGCCGCCGTGATGGGCATCCGGGCGATGCGGGAAAAAGCGTTGAAGTACCGGAGTCTGCAGGAACATTTCCGGATGCAGGA
>CAZYSF010000546.1:0-2473 GCA_964649635.1 uncultured Anaerolineales bacterium
TGGCGCAACAACCGGCCGCCGCTGCCGCGCGCCGATGTGCAGCGATTGATGTATATCAGCCTATCCGGCGGAATCCTTATCTTCATTTTCATGGCCTATATCTATCCTCCGGCATTCGCCAACCTGCTCATGCTGCGCGGAATCCTCGACCAGCTGAGCGCCCTCCTGCTGAGTTTCGAAATTAAAGCCTCACCCTACGGTTACATTTCCATCGGTTGGATTAATTCACAAGTTTACCTGGCACTGACGGTTTTCACTTGGTTGGTCATCGGCTGTTCGTTCCTGGTGTGGCTGCGGCATGGATGGAAAATGATCCATGGGGAAACAGCTCCGGGGCTGGTGGAAAACCTGGATTGGCTGCTCTACACCGGGTTCGCTATCCAGATCGGGATTTCCATCCTGGTGGATTTTTCCGGAGCGCTCGCGGCGAACATGCAACTACGCCTGTTTCCTAGTTTCACCGTGGCGGCGATCGTGCTCCTCGTACGATTTATCCGGAAGGCGCTTTCCTCCACCTCGATGCCCGTTGTTCAGAAAAGGCTTGTACTGGGGTTCGGCACGGTTCTCTCAGCCTGGTTTACGTTAGCGTCCGTCCTCAAGGCGACGAGCGAACCCCTGCTGTCCAACAAATGGATCTTCTACCTCCCGCCGGAAAAAGCCGTCGTCGCCTGGGTGGACTCGCATTTGACGGATGCGGATCTGTGGACGGGAGTCGACGAGCGATTCGCGACGATCAACAATTCTTATTTCCTCCTGGATTCGACAAACAAAAATCACATCCGTTTTGGAAAGGTCAATCCCGGTACCCGCTTCGTTCTGACCACCGAATTGGAACGGCTGCGGTTGAATCGGTTGGGAATTCAGATCCTTCCTGTGGAGTATTGGGATCAGATCTACGACAACGGGCAGGCGCAGGTCGATCGCATTCCGCTATACTTCCTCGGAGCACCCTAATTCATGAAGATTGGATTGATCGCCTATGGACTAGACCGGCCTCTGACCGGAATCGGACGGTATTCCGTCGAACTGGCCAAGGCGCTTTCGAATCTGGAAGACGGTCCGCAGGTTACGCTCATGGAGGCCGGGCACGCCGATGCTTTGGAGGGGCACCCTTTTTTAAAGACGACGCTTCCGGGATGCCGCCTCCTTCCGGGGCTGATGACGCTGGGCAATTTCCTCATTCCCCGCCGGGCCCGCTCCCTGAATCTGGATATCGTGCACGACCCCAACGGGCTGGCGCCGTTCCTTTTCGGAGCCGGCAGGTCTGGGACCGTCCTGACTCTGCATGATGTTCTCCCATTGAGCGTTCCGGGAAGCGGGAGGGCTCTGGAGAAGATCATCTACCGGATTTGGTTGCCGCATGCGGTTCGGAAAGCGCAGGCTGTTATCGCGCCCAGCAGTCAATCCCAAGCGGATATCCTTCGGTACCTTCCGGTGGAACCGGAAAGGGTCAGCGTTATCCCAAATGGAGTTTCCTCCTTTTTCCATCCGCTGCCGGAGCCGGACGTACGCCGGCATCTCATCCGGCGCTTCGGATTGGAGGACCCCTTCATTTTAACCGTGGGGTCGGCGGCTCCGCGCAAAAACATCGGCCGGGTTGTGGAGGCGTTCGCGATTCTCGCGAAGGATTTTCCCCGGTTGCGGCTGGTGCTTGCCGGTTCGCGGCCGATGGACCGATCGGCGGCGCGAACCATCCCGGCGTTTGCGGCGGATCGGATTCTGAAGGTGGGTCCGGTCTCCGATTCGGATCTGGTTGCACTGTATGCCGGTTGTGGTCTTTTCGTGTTTCCCTCGCTCTACGAAGGGTTCGGTTTACCGCCGCTTGAGGCGATGGCTTGCGCCGCCCCTGTTGTCTGCTCCGACCGATCCTCCCTCCCGGAGGTAGTTGGCGATGTGGCGCGGCTGGTGGATCCGACGGACATCGGCGGGATGGCGGATGCCATGCACGAAATCCTTTCGGATAAGAAACTCCGCAGGAAAATGCGGGAGCGGGGCCCGGCCTGGGCGCAGAAATTCTCCTGGGAACGAAATGCCCGGTCGACCATGGAAGTTTACCGGAAGGTCGTTTATCATACCGGTGATCATCTATCTTCGCCCCTTGAGGAGCGGTGAAAGGCGGTATTAATCCGCATCGCCGGGGATTTGGGAAAAGACAGTGAAGACCTCATTTGAGAAAACGTTTCTCATAATTCTGATCGCCGGATTGATCCTTCTGGCGCTTCTTCTCTTTGGAACCACAGGGCTGCCCCAACCGCTTTTGGCACTGCGCATACTTCTTGGAGTGGCTTTTGTGCTATTGATTCCAGGTTATGCATTACAGGCGGCCATCTTTCCGGCTCCCCGGGATCTGGATGCCCTTTCGCGGGCGGCGCTTTCCTTCGGTTTGAGCATTGCCGTAATCCCGCCCATATTCCTTGTCCTGGCGACTTTGGGATTCCGGTTTGAACTATGGACGATCGCTCCGGCTTTCTTT
>CAZYSF010000547.1:0-2935 GCA_964649635.1 uncultured Anaerolineales bacterium
ACGGTGGGGACGCCCATCTCGCGGCAGGCGCGCAGGACGCGCACCGCGATCTCCCCCCGGTTGGCCACCAGCACTTTATGAAACTGCAACTTGATCTCTCCTCCCCCGGCTTAAAGCGGAATGTTGCCGTGCTTCTTGGCCGGAAGGGTGTCGCGTTTGTTGGCCAGCATCGAGAGCGCGTTGATCAGCCGCGGGCGGGTCTCCTTGGGCTCGATCACGTCGTCGATGTATCCGCGCGAGGCGGCCACGTACGGGTTGGCGAACTTCTCCACGTACTCCGCGACCAGCTCCTTGCGCCGCTTTTCGGGTTCCTTCGCCGCCTCCAATTCCTTGCGGAAGACGATGTTGATCGCGCCGTCCGGGCCCATCACGGCGATCTCCGTGCTCGGCCAGGCGAAGTTAACGTCGCTGCGCAGGTGCTTCGACGACATCACGATGTAGGCGCCGCCGTAGGCTTTGCGGGTGATCACCGTGATTTTCGGAACCGTCGCCTCGCAGTAGGCATACAGCAGCTTGGCGCCCGAGCGGATGATCCCGCTGTGTTCCTGGGCCGTGCCGGGGATGAACCCGGGGACGTCCACCAGCGTGATCAGCGGAATGTTGAACGAATCGCAGAAGCGCACGAAGCGCGCGGCTTTCTCGGAGGCATTGATGTCGAGCGACCCCGCCAGCACCGCCGGCTGGTTGGCCACGATCCCGACCGTGTGCCCCGCCAGCCGCGCGAAGGCAACGATGATGTTCTGCGCGTACTCCTCGTGAATCTCGAAGAAGTCGCCCTTGTCGACGATCAGGCGGATCACTTCGCGCATTTCGTACGGCTTGAGGGGATCCTCCGGAATGATCCGGTCCAGCGCCTCTTCGGTGCGCAGCGGATCGTCTCCGGCGGGGCGGCAGGGCGGATCCTCGAGGTTGTTCTGCGGCAGGTACAGGAGCAGATTGCGGATCCGTTCCATGCATTCGGCGTCGTTCCCGGCCGTCACATGCGCCACGCCCGAGATGCTGCCGTGCACGCCCGCCCCGCCCAACTCCTCGGCCGTCACATCCTCGTGGGTGACGGAGCGGACCACTTCCGGGCCGGTCAGGTACATCTGCGAGGTGTTGTGGACCATGAAGGTGAAATCGGTCAGGGCCGGCGAATAAACCGCCGCGCCGGCGCACGGGCCGAGGATCGCGCTGATCTGCGGGATCACCCCCGAGGCGAGGGTGTTGCGCAGGAAGATATCCGCGCAGCCGGCCAGCGAAAATACGCCTTCCTGGATCCGCGCGCCGCCGGAGTCGTTCAGGCAGACGACCGGGACGCCGTTTTTCAGCGCCAGGTCGAAAAGCTTCACGATCTTGGCGGCGTGCGCTTCCCCGATGCTTCCGCCCATCACGGTGAAATCCTGGGATGCCGCGTACACCAGCCGCCCCTCAACCGTTCCCCAGCCGCATACCACGCCGTCCCCCAGATAGCGTTTGCGGTCCAGGCCGAAGTGGTCGGAGCGGTGCTGGACGAAGGCGTCCAATTCCCGGAAGGAGCCCTTGTCGAGCAGCAGGTCGATCCGCTCGCGGGCGGAAAGTTTTCCGCGCTCATGCTGGGCGTCGATTTTCTCCGGACCGCCGCCCTGCAGCGCTTGCTCGCGGGCCTGATGCAATTTTTTTATTTGCAGTTCATTCGACATGGAATTATCCGCTCTCCCGTTCCTGTTCCTGCGCCAAGGCGCCCGCCGCTTTCCCCGCCGGATCCCGGCGGCCCGAAAGCAGAAGGATCGCCGCGCCCAGACCCGCCAGAATCAACCGCGCTGTCAGATCGAACCAGAACGATTGTATCGCTATACTCGAACGGCTGAACAGCAGCCAATCCCCCAGCCAGAATAAAACCTGTATCGGTATGACGATCAGGGTCAGCCGGCGGGCCCATTCCTTCCGCCGCCATAAACCGATCGCCAGGACCAGCCACGCCGCTCCCCAAATCCCGCCGCTCAGCGGTTGATACCATGCCGGGACGGATAGGGGTATCTCCAAGTTGAGCGAATAATGGGATAGGGCCTGTCCGGATTGAAGGAGATACCCCATCCCAAGCAGAAACACGGCCAACGCGAGAAGAGTTACGAAGAAGGAGCGAGGATGCCGCTTTTCCATCCCTCGGCCTCCAGCACGACTTCGTAGACATGCACGTGGGTCGGCTCGCCCTCGCCCACCGTCTCGATTTCGACGCGGATGTGGCTGCTTTCCACGGGTTCCGCGAGCAGGATTTCCACGTCCCGGTAGTCGGACGCGCGTTCCACCGTTGCGCTGAAGACTTCCGGATCACCGCCGTCCGGCGGATAGAAGCTGGCGACCAGCTGCGTGGGCGCGCCTCCCACCCGGACAGACACCCGTGTGAAGCGGTGGACCGCCGGGAAGAACATATCGAGGTACAACGGATTGTCCTGCTGGGAGCGTATCAGGGAGAATGGATTTGCGTCGAAACCGGCCGCCAGTTCGCCCATGTCGAACCGCGAATGCACGACGCGCACGGTTTCCCCGCTCAGGACGATCTGCTCTTCGATCGGTTTCGAAAGCTCCGCTTTTTCCGCCCGGATAATCTCCTCGATGCCGGGAACGTAGGTCAGGTGCGCGAAATAAAATCCGGGCTGCCCGTTGGGATAATTCAGGATCTGGTCGATGCGGATTTCGGAGAACTTCCCGCTGCTTTGGGCGACGCCATATTCCTCGGATGTCATGATAAACACATCCTGGTCGCCGATGGGGATGTAATTCTGGATGTATTCCAGAACCGTCCCGGTCCGCATCGGGAAATCCTTCGGGAGGAAGAATCGGAAGATTTCGTCGGTGCCGTTCGCCCAGGCGGAGGAGACTATCAGACTGACATCGGGGTGGGCCTGCTTGTATTCCACGAGCGCGGCGGAGAGCTGCTTTCCACCGTATTGCATCCCGTACAGCTCATAGCTTT
>CAZYSF010000548.1:0-6272 GCA_964649635.1 uncultured Anaerolineales bacterium
GCCGGACATATTAAAGGAGCACCTGGTCCGCTACCCCGAAGCCCTGCGGGCCGGGCTCGACACCATCGCCCGTTCGACCGTGCTTTTTGTCGAGGCATGCATGGATCGGAGGATCGACGGGATCTTCCTGGCGGTTCAGCATGCGAATGCGGCCTTCCCCGGCGAGGAGGAATACCGCAAATGGGCGGTTCCGGACGACCTGGCGATTCTGCAGGCGGCGCGCGGGGGATGGTTGAATATGCTTCACCTGCATGGGTTGAAGGTCTTCTTCACGCTGGCCGTGGAGTATCCGGTGCAGATCGTCAACTGGCATGACCGGGAATCCGGGCCGTCGCTGGAAGGCGGGCATCAACTATCCCGGAAGACGGTGTGCGGCGGCTGGAGGCAATGGGAGACTATGGCGCTGGGGGATGAGAAAAAAATTGAAGCGGAAGCGAAGGACGCCATCCGCCAGATGAAAGGCAGACACCTGGTCCTGGGTACGGGCTGCGTCACGCCGATCATCACACCCCGGACCTGCCTGAAGGCGGCGGTGAAACACAGGAAATCATAGACAGGATTTACAGGATAGTTAATCCGGATTTGAATATTGGTTTGCGTAGTCTTATCAGTAATTGATTCAACGCGAAGGCGCCAAGACGCGATAAAAACCAAAAATATTTCTTATTTGCGTCTTTACGCCTTTGCGTTTACCTTTTTACTTTTAGCCCGCTGACATTTTGAGGTCCGAACGTTATTCGTTCTTGCCCCAGATGATCCCTTCGATGTGCCGGCGGGTCCGCCGCGCATAAGAACGCGCGCGCGCAAAAATACGGTCGCTTAGGGGGAGCTGGCGCCGTCTTTTCGGCGCCGCGCTGACCCATTTGATTACCGATGCGCCCCAGGTTAACCCCGCGCCGAAAGCGACCAGTACGATGTTATCCCCGGGAAGGATCCGCCCTTCGGAGACCGCTTCGCACAGCGCGATCGGAATGGACGCGGCGGAGGTGTTGCCGTAGCGTTCGATATTGACCACGAATTTATCCATCGGCAGCCCGAGGTCCTTGGCCGCCGATTCGATGATCCGCCGGTTGGCCTGATGGGGGATGATCAGGCGGATATCGTCGAGCGTGAGGGCTGCTTTTTCCAGGACTTCGAGGATGGCGGAAACGATCACCCGGGTCGCGAACCGGTACACACCCCGGCCGTTCATCATAATGGCGTGCTTGTTGTCCTCGATCGTCTCGAGCGAAGCCGGCATCCGGCTGCCGCCGGCCGGGACCATCAGCAGATCCCCGCCCGAGCCGTCGGCATGCAGCGCGAAGGAGAGCAAGCCTCCGGGTTTTTCGCTCGCCTGAAGCACAACAGCGCCCGCGCCGTCGCCGAACAGGACGCAGGTGGAGCGGTCGCTCCAATCGATCAGGCGCGACATGGTTTCCGAGCCGATCACCAGCGCGTTCGAATACGCGCCGGAGGCAATCATCTGCGACGCAACCGAAAGCGCGTAGGGGAAGCCGGCGCAGGCCGCCAGCAGGTCGAACGCGGCAGCGTCGCTGGCGCCGATCTGGTCCTGGACGATGCAGGCCGTCGAGGGCATTAAGTATTCCGGCAGGCTGGTGGCGACGATGATCAGATCGAGTTTCCGGGCGGGGACGCCGGCCGTCATCAGCGCCTGGATGGCCGCCTCCACCGCGAGGGTGGCGGTGGATTCGCGCGGTCCGGCAATGTGCCGTTCGCGGATCCCGGTCATCGACTGGATCCACTCGTCGCTGGTATCCACCATTCGCGACAGATCCTCGTTGGTGAGGATCTGCTGCGGTACGCTCATTCCCCAGCCTGAGATGTGCGCGTAACGGGTCATGATTTATCTATTGCGGATCCTTCCGGCAGCCGGCGGAAGATCAAAGCCGCGTTATGCCCGCCGAATCCGAATGAATTCGACATGACGACGTTGACCGTTTTATGACGGGATTGATTGGGGGTGTAATCCAGATCGCATTCCGGATCGGGAGTCTCATAATTGATCGTGGGCGGGATTATGCCGTCGCGGACGGCCAGGACCGAGATAACCGCTTCGAGTCCGCCGGCGGCTCCGAGCAGATGGCCGGTCATGGATTTTGTGGAAGAGACCGCCACGGAGCGGGCGGCGGCGCCAAACGCATCCTTGATGGCGCGGGTTTCCCCTTTATCGTTCAGCACGGTGCTTGTACCGTGGGCGTTGATGTAATCCACCGCGGCGGGGTCGAGCCCGGCCTGGGCCAGCGCCAGCCGGATGCACATGGAAGCGCCGGATCCGTCTTCGAGGGGGGCCGAAATGTGATGGGCGTCATCCGTGGTGCCGTAACCGGTGAGCTCCGCGAGGATGGGAGCGTTCCGCGACCGGGCGTATTCCAATTCCTCCAGGACGAGGATCCCGGCGCCTTCGCCGATGATGAATCCGTTGCGGTTTTTATCGAAAGGGCGGGACGCGGCGGCCGGGGGATCGTTCCGCTCGGACAGGGCGCCCATGACGCCGAATCCGGCGACGCCGATCGGGGTGATCGTCGACTCCGCGCCGCCGGCGAACATCACATCGGCGGCTCCGCGGCGGATGATCTCGGCGGCCTCGCCGATCGCGTTGGTGCCGCTGGCGCACGCCGAGACCACGCAGTGATTGGGGCCCCGCGCGCCGGTGTGGATCGCCACCTGGCCGCCGGCATTGTCGGCCAAGAGCATCGGGATTAAAAACGGGCTGATGCGGTATGGCCCGCTGCGCTGCATCACATCCATCTCGGCTACCAGCGTCCCAATCCCGCCCAGGCCGCTTCCGACCATGACACCGGTACGATCGGGCGACGGCACCGGTAGGGGAAGGCGTGCCGCGGCGATCGCTTCCAGCGCCGCCACCGCGGCGAACTGCGTATACCGGTCCATCCGACGGGCTTCCTTGCGCCCGAGGACAGCCGCGGGATCGAATCCTTTGACCTCCGCCGCGATCCGCGTCTTGAGCGACGAAGCATCGAAGGCGGTGATGTAATCCACGCCGGATCGGCCGGCGCAAATATTCTGCCAGGCTGCGGGCACATCGTTACCGACCGGGCTTACACAGCCCAGTCCGGTTACAACCACGCGTCGTGTCACATTCCCTCCAGTCGCCGATTTTACTGCTTTAACACCGCATGGGGAAGATCGATTTCACGAATAAATCGGGGATTTTCATTTGCGGTAACGATTTGGATGGTTTATACTCGCGGATATGGCGATAGGTGGAGGAGAATCGACCTCATGAAACCGACATTTTCGGTTGTCATACCGGTATTCAACGAAGCGGAAAGCATCCGCGAATTTTACCGGCGCCTGAGCGCCATGGGCCGTAAGGCGGGAGACTCTTGGGAGTTTGTTTTTATCAATGACGGCAGCACGGATCAATCCCCCGAAATATTAAAACAATTCACGCAAACCGATAAACGCGTGCGGGTGATCGATTTTGTCCGGAATTTCGGGCATCAGATCGCCGTAACCGCGGGGCTGGACGCGGCCCAGGGCCGCGCGGTGATCATCATCGACGCCGATTTGCAGGATCCTCCCGAGGTTATACCGGAGCTCATCGCCAAGTGGCGGGAAGGAAGCGAAGTCGTTTACGCCGTCCGGGCGGAGCGTGAAGGCGAAACCTGGATCAAGGAACTCACGGCCAAGATTTTTTACAGGCTGATATTCCGGATCACCGACATAAAAATTCCGCTCGATACCGGAGATTTCCGCCTGTTGGACGAGAAAGTCGTCGCCGTCATGCGCCGGATGCGCGAACGGCACCGCTTTCTGCGCGGGATGGCTTCCTGGGTCGGGTTCCGCCAGGTCGGAGTTCCGTACCGGCGCCATGCCCGATACGCCGGAAAGACCAAATACCCGTTCAGCAAAATGATGCGGCTGGCGTTGAATGCAATCACTTCGTTTTCCTATTTTCCGCTGCAACTGGCCACGTATGTCGGGTTTGTGTGCGCCGTCGTCGCCGCGGTTTCCATCCCGGTCGTGGTCATTTTCCGGCTGACCGGATCGGGTGCCTTCTTCGGGCAGGCCACGACGCTGATTTCGGTCTTGTTCCTCGGAGGCGTTCAATTGATCTGCCTGGGAATCCTGGGCGAATATGTCGGCCGGATCTACGACGAGGTGAAAGGCAGGCCGCTTTATATCGTGCGCGAAGAGAACAGTTCCTCGCGGAAGGCCGCGGGCGGGAAAACCCGCTGATCCGGAGCTGATATCGGCTTCATCCAAAGGGGGAGTCATGATCCATCCGTCCGATTTAATCCTGATCGCCATTCTCAATAACCGCCGCGATCTCGAGGTCATCCGGCTGCTCGGGTGGTACCGCATCCCGCTGCGGTTCGCGCCGAAGATCGTGGATGTGGACGCGATCGCCTTTTACCAGACCGCCCGGTTCAAGGAAGAAAAGTGGAGCATCCGGTATGCCGCGCGGGTGCAGGGGGTGGAACTGGTGAAGCGGGTGGAGCTTTTCCGGGAGGAAGCGGATCATCCCCGGGCGCAGGAGGAATATTACAAACTGCAGCTAGGGCCGCTTGAGACTCTTCCTCAAACCATTCCGGCGCATTCCTGGAAGCGGCTGACGTTTGTGTATACGACCGGAGAACGGTTGATGAACGCCGCGGAGATCGGCGACCTGGCGATTTCAGGCGGGGAACGGGAGGGCGTGTGGAGGGCGCTGCGCGACCGGGCTCATCCGGTTACCCGGAAAACCACCTCCGCCGAATTATTCCAATGGCCGGATGCGATGCAAGCTTTCTTTGACTCCACGAAGGACATGAAGAAGATCTGAAGGACACGATAATAACATTTTAAATTCTTCGTGTTCTCCAGGTTTTCCTTCGGGTATCTTCGTGGAGTCTTATCCCTCCATCACTTTCACAAAGACCCGCCGTTCGCGCGGGCCATCGAATTCCGCCAGGAACACGCCCTGCCACGAACCGAGCACCAGCCGGCCGTTCTCGATCAGCAGGATTTGGCTGGCGCCGAAAAGGGAGGAGCGGACATGGGCGGGGGAATTCCCTTCTTCGTGCATATGCGCCGGCGAGGAAGGGGCGGTCTGGTGTTCGAGGGTATGGAGGATATCCGCGGGAACGGCGGGATCCCAATTCTCGTTTAGCGTCAGTGCCGCCGTCGTATGCGGAAGAAACAGGAAGCACACGCCGTTTTTTACGCCGCTACGGTCGATCCGTGATTGAACCTCCCCGGTGATGTCGATGAATTGCTGCGAGGCGCGTGAGGAAACGAAGAAAGTGTTTTGCGATGTTTCGGGCATCAGGTCACCGTTGGTAGGTTCCCATAAGCGACCCTGAATCCAGAAGGTGGCTTTGCATCACCTGGCGCAACTGTGCCGCGCTGCAATCCGCGGGGAGGTCCAGGAGCCGGTCCACGGCGAAAATATTGAAGCAGTACCGGTGGGAGCGGCCCGGAGGCGGGCAGGGGCCGTAATATCCCTGGGTCTGAGCTTCGTTGAGGCCCTGTCGACCGATGCCCGCAACATCCGGGGCAACCGCAATGCCTTCGGGAAGCTGATCCCGATCGGGGGGAATATTGAAAAGAACCCAATGCACAAAAGTGCCGGAGGGAGCATCGGGATCTTCCACAATCAGGGCGTAGGATTTCACCGCCATGAAGGATTTTTTCCAGGAGAGGGCGGGGGAGAGGTTATCTCCGTTGCAGGCATGCCGGCGGGGAATCGCCGTTCCCTCGGAAAACGCGGAAGAGATCAGGGTGATGGCCATGCGATCCTCCAACTTGCATCCAATCGATCTTTTTCTTCGTGTCTTTGTGTCTTCGTGGTGTTAATTATTGGTCCCCGAAAAGTAGGTGGATACAATGGTAATACCACCAAGCCCGCCCTCGGTGGTCGGGCCGAGGGCCACGAAGACACAAAGCATATCTCCCCTAATAAAGTAATCCCCAATCCGCGCCTGTATCCTCATCCATCATCGATTGATCCCAGGCTTCATCGCCCATTTCCATTACCACGGGCAAGGCCAGAGCCTTCTCGGCTTTTTGTCTGGCATTTTCCATCAGCGCCGGGCCGTACGGGCAAAATGGCGTGGTCAGGATCATCCGGATGGAAGCGCTTTTCTCCTGAATTTCCACATTGCGGATCATTCCGAGTTGAATAATGCTCAACCCCAGTTCCGGATCCATGACCTCGCCGAGGGCCTTGCGCAGCGCTTCCGCCTGCTGCGGATGCGACCGGTCGGCCGCCCAAACCGTCTTGGGAGGAGAAGAATCTTCGGCTTCAGCCATGGATCGCCTCCGTA
>CAZYSF010000549.1:0-2534 GCA_964649635.1 uncultured Anaerolineales bacterium
GACCAGCAGGCCGCGGTCGAAATACCTGCGGAAGGGGTGGGCTTCGATCCGGCCGATAACACCCGTGCGGACATTCGAGAGCGGGCACATTTCCACGGGGATCTGTTTCTCCGCGAGATAGTCCATGAGTTGCGGGTCTTCCTCCGCCCGGGTTCCATGCCCGATTCGTTCCACGCCCAGCGTGCGCAAGGCTCCCCAGATGCTTGCGGCTCCGGCCGCCTCCCCGGCGTGAGCGGTGGTGTGAAAGCCCAGCCGCCGCGCATCCGCGTATACGGAGGTGAACAACTCCGGCGGGAAGGATTGTTCGGATCCCCCCAGTCCGATTCCGACCACTCCATACCCGCGGACCTCGTGGATTTCCTGAAGCGTCCGGGCTGCGCTTTCCGGCCCCAGATCCCGGATCACGTCGGCGATCAGTGCGACCTCAATCCCCTGCACGCGGTCCAGACCGGACCGGACAGCCCGGGTAATTTCCCGGATGTCCAATCCCTGTTCAACAAATCCGGAGGGTGAATAGTGCGCTTCGGTGTAGAGGACGTTCTGATTCAACAGATCGCGCGCGACCTGCTCGGCGCTGAATGCGAAATCTTCATATTCGCGCAGGAAACCGTTTTTCCAGATCCAGGTCTCGATGAAGTGCGGGAAATCCTTGTACGTGAACCGTCGCCGGAGCGCGTCCATATCCGGGACTGCGGGATCGCCGCCGTATTTGCAGATCAACTCCCATAATGCAGGCAAGGGGATCGCCCCCTCAAGATGCAGATGCAATTCGACCAGAGGCGGCATCGATCCGCCCGGCAGGTTATTTTTCTCCGACAAAGGCGGCCTCCCAGTACCGGTCGAGTTCTAGCGTTCCATTTACAACCTGGAACAGCGCCCACCAGCGCCGGCCAGCCCAAGTCGAATCCACGGACCGTCGGAAATCGGTATGGTTCTCCGGCTGATCCTTTTCCCAAACCTTCATGGTGATATCTCCGGATTCGCCCAACCGGATCATGAGGTAAAACCAGGCATCCGGTCGCATCACGTATTCCGGAAAATATTCGCCCATCCCATTAATACCCTTCCAATAATTCCAGGTAGGGAAAAGCTGAGGATCATAATGGAATTGCATCCCCCAACGCCGGAAATTTTGTGTTTGCCAGGTGCCGGTATGGATGAACAGATTGGCAGCGGCTCCATCCGAAAACCGGAATAAAATCAGAATTCCCGTCCGGTCCTGGATATTTGATTCCGTCCGCCCGATTCCATCGTACACGTCGTTTTCTTCACGGGTGCTGAACGTCAACACTCCGTCGATAACGGTTACTTTGGTGTTCGGGTTAAGATAACCCACTCCCCAGCCGTAGCTCAGGTCGCTGCAATTGAAATCGTCGTACCAGGTCACGGTCGCTCCTGGAACAAGAGTGTCCGCTTCTTCCTGGACGGTCCGCATCGCATCCGATCCGAGCGGCGGGACGCAGGGCGGCGCGGGGGTGGAAGACGGCCGCCGCGTAACCGATGGGATTTGCGGCGCAGTCTCCGTCCGCGTCGATTCCGTTGTCGGGCTCAGCGCCGGTGCCGTTTCTTTCGGCGTCTGCGGCAACAGGCGGCCGGTCACGGTACAAGCCAATGCCGTCATGAAAAGCCAGGGGATGAAAATCCGAATGGGGAATCCGCGTTTGTTCATGGGGAGGGTCCACCCGCCTACGGTTTTTGCGCTTCTATCAGGAACCGGTGCTCCTTGACGGTAAATCCGCCTTTATCCTGTATGGTTTGCTGGATTTCCGCCAGACGGTCGTAATATTTCCCGATCGAGAAATCGCTCACCTGCCAGGAGATGGCTTTCAGATAATACACAACCGCTCCGATATCCTTGAACTCCGCCGCCGGGAATTCTTCCTTGCGTTCGAGGATGCGCAGTCCGGCGGCTTCCAGTTGCCGGACCGCCCGTTCCATGGACCACTCGGAAAACGTGAAGTCGGGGACATTCTGCAGTGCCTCGTTCAGAAGCAGGCAGTTCTTGTCTCCAACCTGTTGGGTTACGAATTTGCCGCCGGATTTGAGGATCCGGCCGATCTCCGGCGCGAGGATTCCCCCGTGGCGGTTGATCACAAGATCGAAGGATCCATCCTCGAACGGCAGATTGATCGCGGCGTGGGTGTTGGCCACCTTCACCCCCAGCGGTTCCAACCGGGCGGTGGCGATTTCCACATTCGGCGGATACCCCTCGGTCGCGCAGGTGCCCGGCGGGAGAGGCTGCAACCCGGCAAGAAATTCGCCTCCGCCGGTGTCGAGATCCAGGAGCGATTTTGCGGACTTGATGCGGTCCAAAACGATCGCACGGTAATCCCAGGACGGCGACATCTCCACAAAACGTCCGGAAAGAAACTCGAAATCCCATCCGGCGAATTCATGCTGCCAGGCTTCGTTCAGCAGGCGCTCGAACTCTTCCTTGTTGATTGCCATTAAAAAATCCTTTTAGGGGAATAAATCCGGTTTCGAAAAATTTTTACGGATTGCATACCCGGGAGGAAACCGCCTCCGCCGCAGAT
>CAZYSF010000550.1:0-3384 GCA_964649635.1 uncultured Anaerolineales bacterium
CTCCCTGCCCGCCGCCGACCGCCCCCAGAAGGTTTACGGCTGCGAAGTCTGGCGCGACCTGGATTGGATGGTCGACGAAGACAAGGTCGGGTTCGACGTCTCAGCCCGGGAGAACCTGCAGGCGGCGCTGCTCGGCGTCTATGATTCGCAGATCACCGGCGGCAAGCGCTACGACCTGGCGAGCATGGGCCGCCGCCGGGCGCACGCCACCTACTTCGCCTCGCACGGGGTGGATACCGCGACCGGCATCATCTTCGGGATGGACCTCACGCCGCTGATTGCCGATCCGCAGCTCGACATCGCCGAATATATCCACGGATACATCCACCGCTTTTATCTGGATGTGACCGAGCGGTTTAAGAGGCTGGGATTAAAAAAATAAACCCGCGGAGGGCGCGTTTGTGGCTGTAGCAAATGTCACCCCGAGCAAAGCGAAGGGTCTAGGACCGATGGAATAGATGCTTCGCTTCCCCTCGCTGCGCTCGGGACAGGCGCTCAGCATGACAAGCCTTTACGCAGCCCTTCTTTTCCGTGAGCCTCCGTGCCTTCTGTGGATTCATAAAGGAAAAATCAATGACTAAAATCGAAATCCCCCCGATGGAACTCGCCCTGCGGCCCTTTCACCAGTGGGATAAAGGCTGGTTTACCCTCACCGCCGGAGATTTTTCCGCGGGTAAATTCAACGCGATGACGGTTTCCTGGGGGAGCCTTGGGATCATGTGGGGCCGGCCGTTCGCGCAGGCCGTCGTCCGCCCGACCCGGTTTACTTACGGGTTTACGGAAACGTACGACAATTTCACGTTGTGCGCATTCCCCGAACAATCCCGCAAGGCTTTGAATATCCTTGGCAGCAAATCCGGCCGCGACGGGGACAAAATTGCGCTCGCCGGTCTGACGCCGGTCGCCTCGCAACTCGTATCCTCCCCCGCATTCGCCGAAGCCGAGCTCGTCTTCGAGTGCCGGAAAATCTATACAAGCAAAATCAATCCGGCCGGATTTCATGACCCCGCCATCGAAGGCAACTACTCCAATGGGGATTATCACCGCGTGTATTTCGGGCAGGTGCTGCGGATATTCGGCGAGGAGAAATATCTGGAACACGGATTGCGCGGATAATTTCCGGATTGCACCGATTTATTTAATAAACAGGGTGTTGAAAAAGGAATATACAAGTGTCATTGCGAGCGACCGGAGGGAGGGAAGTAATCTCCCGCTTCGGCAAAAGAAGGAGATTGCTTCGTCGCTTCGCTCCTCGCAATGACAGCCCTCAGCCTTTTTCAACAACCTGGTAATATTTCTTCGCGCCCTTTGCGCCTTTGCGGTGAGATCTTTTCTCCCATCATGCTATAATCCCCATTAACCTCCCGCAAACAGGAAAAAAACATGCGCCTCGGCATCATCGGCCTTCCCCAATCCGGCAAAACCACCGTCTTCAACGCGCTCACCCGCGGCCACGCCCCGACCGGCTCGATGATCGGCGGCGGGCGGTTCGAGGTGCACACCGCGGTGGTGATGGTCCCGGATCCGCGCGTGGACAAACTCTCCGCGATGTTCCAGCCCCGCAAGACGATCTATGCCCAGGTCACCTACGCCGACGTGGCCGGGATAGAAAGCAACCCCAGCGCGCGCGGCGAACTGAAGGGGCCGCTGCTCGGCGAACTGCGCCAGATGGACGGGCTGCTGACGGTGGTGCGCGCCTTCCCGGACGAGGCGGTGCCGCATCCGCTCGGGAGCGTCGACCCGGCGCGCGACGTCACGGCGATGGATTCGGAACTCCTGATCAACGACCTGATCACCGTCGAACGCAAACTCGAGCGGCTGGAGGAGGAATTGCGCAAAGGCGGCGTGAAGGATAAAGCCCTGGCCCAGAAGGAAGCCGAACTGTTCAAGAAATTGCATGCCCATCTGCAGGAAGACAAGCCCCTGCGCGAAATGGAATTCACGCCCGATGAGGAGCGCGCGCTTTCGGGGATGGGCCTCCTGACGCAGAAGCCGATGCTGATCCTGTGGAATCTCGGCGAAGGGCAGAAGGAACCGGCTTCGTCCGCGCCCGGCCGCCGCTACGCCACCGCCGGGATTCAGGGAAAGCTCGAAATGGAAATTGCGCAGATGGCGCCCGAAGAGGCGGCATCCTTCCTGAAGGAATTCAGCATCGATGAGCCGGGGCTGAACCGCGTCATCCGGCTTTCCTACGATCTCCTGGGGCTGCAATCCTTCTTCACCGTCGGCGAGGACGAAGTGCGCGCCTGGACCGTGCGGCGCGGCGCGCTGGCGCCGGAAGCCGCCGGCGTGGTGCACACCGATCTGCAGAAAGGGTTCATCCGCGCCGAGGTGATCAGTTACGACGAGCTGATCGCCCTCGGCGGGCTTGTCGAGGCGAAGGCCAAGGGCAAACTGCGGCTGGAAGGCAAGGAATATCCGGTCAGGGACGGCGACGTCCTCAACATTCGGTTTGCGACTTGATCCGCAGAACCAACTAACAGTGTGTTAAAAAGGAATAAACAGGTGTCATTGCGAGCGACCGGAGGGAGCGAAGCAATCTCCCCCTTCGGAAAAAGAAGGGGATTGCTTCGTCGCTTCGCTCCTCGCAATGACACGGATTTCACTGAAATTCAGTTCTCGATTTTTTCTGTACAATTGACAGATCATGTCAATCCTGAAAAATCCTGTAAATCCTGTCGATTGCTCTTAAGCCCCCCGCGAGGTGCAATCATGTCCAAAGACAAGAAACCGCTCCCCCGACTATCCCTTGCCCGCATCTCCTTCGCCAAAGGAGATTTGGCGGCTTCGGCCAAAGCCCACACGCCGCAGGCCATCGCCCAGGCGGCATCCGAGGAACACGGCGGTGCCGGTTCGCAATACATCGGGGATATGGTCATGGGCGGGCTGGACGGGATCATCACCACCTTCGCGGTGGTGAGCGGCGTGGCCGGCGCGAACCTGGGCGCGGACGTTCTCCTGATCCTGGGGATGGCCAACCTGCTGGCCGACGGCTTCTCGATGGGCACCGGATCTTTCCTCTCTCTGAAAAGCGAGCGCGAATATTACGAGAAGGAAAAAATGCGCGAAGCCTGGGAAGTCGAGAAATTTCCCGACGGGGAGAAGCGGGAGCTTCTCGAGATTTATCGCAAGCAGGGATACTCCGCGACGGATGCGAAAAAACTGGTGGAGATTAAAAGCCGGGATCCGAAACGCTGGGTGGATACCATGATGGTCGAGGAATTAGGGATGCTGCCGGACGACCGCACCCCCGGCCGTTCCGCGCTGGCCACCTTCACCGCCTTCATCCTGGCCGGCGCCATCCCGCTGCTGGTGTATCTGCTCGGGATGATCGTGCCGATCCCGGCGGCCACCGCCTTCGCCGTATCGCTGGCCATGTCGGCC
>CAZYSF010000551.1:0-4007 GCA_964649635.1 uncultured Anaerolineales bacterium
GCCCCTGTGCGGAACCGAATCCGCGGGCTTGGATATACCGGTCCAACAGTTCTTGAATTCTCATAAAAGCCTCCATTTACCGGAATTTCTGTTTACGAATTGTGGCGCTGTGCGGCATCCACCATTTGATTTCTTCGCCGCCCTGGATTTACGTTTCGAGATACGGAACGGCGTTTTCCAGGATCGATGCTCCCTCGGGGAAATGCCGATCGGCAGGGCGGTCGTGTTCATCGGCAGGGCACAGGATAAGGAGCGACCGGGAAATGCGCTCACACGGGTTGCCCCAGCGGTGAGGGAGGTGCGCTTCAAAGATCAGGCTGTCGCCGGGTTTCAGGAGGTAATCCTGCCCGTCGATTGTGTATTCCAGATCGCCTTCCAGGCAAAACGCGAATTCCTGCCCGGTGTGTATGATCGATTCCGCGCTTCCTTCTGCGCGGGGCTGCAGCGACAGATGCATCAACTGCCCGCCGTGCAAGCTGAGCCCTCCGCCGAGATCCTCCAGATTTCCGTTCTGAAAAACGATGGAACGCCGGAGCCCGGCTTTTTGAAAGACGACGTTCTGCTTGCGCTGTTCGGGTTGAAAAAACGCCGCAATCGGAATCTGCAGGGCGGCGGCGATTTGCTGGAGCGTGCTGACGCTGGGCGAGGATTTACCGTTCTCTATCAGGCTGAGCGTATTGAAGTTCAAGCCGCTTATATCCGCCAGCGCTCGCAGGGAAAGCGATCGCGCGTTGCGCAGCGCACGCAGGCGTGCACCAACGTCGATCTCGTTTTTTTGCCCGCCGCTTGAAGTCGCGTTTGCCCACTTTCCTCTCCTGCATCGTCGGCGTCCGTGAGGTTTTTCTGCCTCTAAATCATCCGAAATAATGTCAGCCATATTGTTTTCCACTCCTCTTGGAAAAATACGTAATAATATATTATTACAAAAAAGCCGTAAAAGCAATATATGTACTAAAATAGTATGTTTTTTATTCCTTGCTTTAGCTCAAGAAATGGCTGAAAAATAGGCCAATCTCACCCCGAGTGGGGAGTCCCCCAAGCCACTCAGAATAAGAAGGAACCTGGTTCCTATCCGTGCCCCACAAATTTTTTTCAACCTATGCATGACTCTGAACTGGTAATCCTTGGATTTAAAGAATTAGGATTCACTGGTTTGAAAGGACTTTATTGTTCGCCCAGGTGATTGGAGCGACACGAGCGGTTGATTGAAAAAAGTGGAGCGGAGGGCTGGAATATTGCGGGGCTTTGGAAGGTGCAACATATATTCCATCGATAATCAATAATTACATCTTACGACCGGGCTGGGAAAGGCCTGCAGATTAATGCGAAACAATACAAAGGAGTGCAAGGTCGAAATGATAAAATCATTCTGTTCCGATGTCCGGGACGGCTTGGGTTACCTTGAGGACAAGCGCCGGAATATGGATCTTCTGGATGTCCGCTGCAAATTCGCTCTGGCAGACCAGGAAAAGGTGGCCTACGTAAAATGCAAACTCGGTGCGCAACGGCGGTCAGTTGCCCCAACATCGCCTTCATCAAGTACTGGGGCAACCGGGACGACGGCCTGCGCCTGCCGGCCAATGGTTCGATTTCGATGAACTTGGCCGGCTTGGAAACCGTCACATCCGTCACGTTTGATCCGCAACGAAGAGAGGATGAATTTATATTCGACGGCGTCCCGCAGGCGGGGCCGGCGCTTGCGCGCGTCACCGCTCAACTAGACCGCCTGCGCGGCCGGGCGGGTTCGTCCGTGAAGGCGCGGATCGAAAGCCGCAATAATTTTCCGCTGGGCGCCGGGATCGCCTCTTCCGCTTCCGGGTTTGCCGCCCTCACCGCCGCCGGAGCGGCCGCCCTGGGATTGAACCTTTCGGAACGTGAACTCACCATCCTGGCCAGGCGTGAATCCGGGTCGGCCAGCCGTTCCATCCCCGCCGGATTTGTGGAATGGTATGCCGCGAATGCGGACGAGGATTCTTACGCTGAGACGATTGCGCCGCCGGATTATTGGGCGCTGGCGGATGTGATTGCGATCCTCGACAGCCGCCCGAAGAAGACCGGCTCCGCGGAGGGAAACCGCCTCGCCCGGACAAGCCCGCTGCAGGCGGCGCGGGTGGCGGATGCCCCGCGGCGTCTGGAGATCTGCCGACGGGCGGTTCGCGAAAGGGATTTCCCGGCGTTGGCGGAAATCGTTGAAGAGGATACCCGCCGGATGCACGCAGTGATGCGAACGTCGACGCCCGCTCTGAATTACTTTGCCCCAGCGACGGAGGAACTGATGCGGGCAATCCCTGCCTGGCGGACGGAGGGATTGCCCGTCGCGTATACGATCGACGCCGGACCGAATGTCCACTGCCTGTGCCCGGAAGATTCCGCCGCGGAGGTGGAACGTCGCCTGCGGGAAATTCCGGCTGTGGAGCGCGTGCTGACCGCGCGGCCGGGAGGCGGGGCCAGGGTTATAGAAGGGTAATAATATTAGTAATTCGCCATCCTAACCCCTCCCTAAAATCCCTTGAAACGAATAGAGAACTCCCCTTCTCCCTCCCCCTTCCCGTACTACGGGAAGGGGGAGGGGAGTTAACTGAGTTTACATGTAGGAGGTAGGTGGGGAGGGGGATGGGATGGTGGCTTGTGCGGGGAGGAATCGCCTTCCCGGCCTGATATAATCCCGTTTCACCGGTATCCAGAAAGGCGTGCAGATGGAACTTTTCGGAAATATTCTCGATTGGGCTATAGCGCTCTTCCTATTCGGCCTGCTGCTTTTCATCCATGAGCTCGGGCACTTTGTCATGTGCCGGCTGACCGGGGTGAAAGCGGAGGAATTCGGATTCGGATTTCCACCGCGGCTGGCGAAGCTCTTCACCTGGCAGGGGACCGACATCACCCTGAACTGGATCCCGTTCGGCGCCTTCGTCCGCCCGCTGGCCGAAGACGATCCGACCGTGGAGGGTGGTCTGGCGGCCGCGTCGAAGCGCGTACGGATCCTCGTGCTCCTGGGCGGCGTTTTGTTCAACGCGGCGGCGGCCATCATGGCGTATACCATCGCCTTCAAGATCGCCTTTCCGGAATTCGTCAGGGTGGAGACTGTCAATCAGGAATCCCCCGCCCAGCAGGCCGGATTGCTCCCCGGGGATTTAATCCTGGCCGTGGACGGAACGACCGTCCGCTTGACCACCGATGTCATCACCTACATTCATGCCCACCTCGGCGAAGAGCTCACGCTTTCACTCTCCCGCAACGGCGAAGCCGTGGATATTTTCGTCACGCCCAGGACGACCTGGCCGGAAGGTCAGGGGCCGAGCGGCATGACCATCAGCCAGGGTTACTCGGACCGGCACGGCTGGGACGAAGCGCTGGGAGAGGGCCTCGGCACGAGCCGCGGCCAGCTCCAGCTTTTCCTCCAGCTCCCCGGCATGATTCTGCGCGGGGGATTCAACGCCTCGACCGACCGCCCGGTCGGACCCCTGGGCATCCTGGATGTGACCGAACAGATCGTCGATACCGCCCGTCAAAACAACCAATGGGTGATCATTCTCAACTGGATCGGGATGATCAACCTGGCGCTGGCGATCGGGAACATCCTGCCGATCCCCGCGCTCGACGGCGGCCGGCTGGTGTTCATCCTGATCGAAGCGGTGCGCGGCCGGCGGGTCGACCCGGAGAAGGAGCGCATGGTCCACGGCTATACTATGCTCATCCTCATCGTCGGGATGCTGTTCATCACCTTCCTGGATGTTTTCTTCCCGGTCCTGCCCCGCTGATGCCCATGCCGGAACAGAAGCTGTTTGAAGCTGCACTGGTCATTCTCAAGGGGGAAACCGCCGATCGGACGGATGCGGCTCCGCCCGCCGAGTGGGATGCCGGACCGGCCGCGCGCTTTCCGCTGCACTGGCTTTCCGACCTCGGTTCGGCGCAGGCCGTGGAAATGAGACGCCTGTGGCGCGGGCTGCCGCTGCTCACCCGGCGCGACCTGATCGGGAGGATGGAGGAGGAGGCGCGCGAAAATTTTG
>CAZYSF010000552.1:0-4211 GCA_964649635.1 uncultured Anaerolineales bacterium
CGCGAGCGACCCGGCGACGGCCAGGACCGGGATGATCAGCCAGTAGCGCGAGACGAACATGGCGATGCCCAGGGCGATGTTGTAGAACGGCGTATTCGCCCCGAGGCCGGCGAAGGCGCTGCCGTTGTTGTTGCCCGCCGACGAAAATGCGTACAACACCTCGCTGAATCCGTGCGCGCCCGGGTTGAAGATCGTCGCCAGGCCCGCCGGCGCGGAGACGGCGACCGCCGTGCCGATGGTGACCGCCAGGATCGGGATCAGCAGGATGAGCGAAGCCATCTTCATCTCAAAGGCTTCGATTTTCTTGCCGAGGTATTCGGGTGTGCGCCCGACCATAAGCCCGGCGACGAATACCGCCACGATCACGAAGGCCAGCATCCCGTACAGCCCCGAGCCCACTCCGCCGAAGACGATCTCGCCCAGTTGCATCAGAAACATCGGCGCAAAACCGCCCATCGGGACGTACGAATCGTGCATCGCGTTCACCGACCCGTTCGAGGCCGAGGTGGTGGCCACGGTCCACAGCGCCGAGTTGGCGATCCCGAAGCGCACCTCCTTGCCCTCCATATTCCCGCCGGATTGCAGTTCGCCGGCGCTCTGATCCACCCCCAGCGCGGCCAGGATGGGGTTGCCGCTCTGCTCGGCCCAAACGGTGACGCCCAGCAGGACGACGAAGAGGATCGTCATCGTCGTGAGGAGCGCCCATCCCTGGCGCGTGTCGCCGGCCATCTTTCCAAATGTATAGACCAGCGCCGCCGGGATCAATAGGATCGAAAGGACTTCGAGGAAATTGGAAAGCGGAGTCGGATTCTCATATGGGTGCGCCGAATTAACGTTGAAGAAACCGCCGCCGTTCGTGCCGAGCTGCTTGATCGCGATCTGCGAAGCGGCCGGGCCGACGGCCAGCACCTGTTCCTTCACCGTCTGGCCGGAAGCAAAGGCGGCGGGCTGGAGCAGCGCGGCGGTTGGATACGGGTTGAAGGTATGCACGACCCCTTGCGACACAAGCGCCAGCGCCAGGACCAGGGAAAGCGGCAGCAGGAGGTACAGCGTGCTGCGGGTCAGGTCCGCCCAGAAATTTCCGACCCTTCCCGCGGCCCCCGGTTTCACGCCATGCGGAGCATGGGGAGCAGGTTGATCGGACGGTGGTTTTTGGGGGAGGAGAACGGGGGCGCGGGCGATTCCGCGGATGAGGGCGGCCATCACCGCCATACCGGTGGCCGCCGAGACGAAGTTCTGGACAGTCATGGCCGCCATCTGGGTCAGATAGCTCATCGTCGTCTCGCCCCCGTAGCCCTGCCAGTTGGTATTGGTGGCGAAGCTGACGGCCGTGTTCCATGCCGAATCCGGCGGGACCGCCCCAAGCCCCTGCGGGTTGAGGGGCAAAACACCCTGCAACCGCTGCAGGGCGTAAACGGCGAGGAGACCAAGGCCGTTGAAAAGCATCACGGCCGCGGCGTAAATTTTCCAGTTCATCTCCTCTTCCGGACGGATGCCGCACAGGCGGTAGACCAGCCGCTCCACCGGTCTCATGACCGGATCCAGAAAGGTCGGTTCACCCTGGTACACGCGCGCCATAAAGGTCCCCAACGGTTTGGCGAGCGCCAGGAGGACAATTAAATAGAAGACGAGTTGAAGCCAGCTCCATGCGGTCATTCGAACCACTCCGGTTTCAAGAGCGCGACGATCAAATAAACCAGGAGCGCCAGGGTGATCAAACCTGTGGCGGCGTATGTCAGGGTCATTTTCCGCCCTCCATCAACCGCTCGCACAGCACGATCAAACACCAACTGGCAAGCAGGAGCAGGAGTGTGAAACCAAGAAAAATCAAATCAGTGGTCATATCGAATTCCATAGTATTCAGCGGAAAAACGGAAAAATCATCGGAGACCGCTCGAGACGGTCATGGCATAATGTACTGCGAAGGCTGTAAGGAGTGTGTCAATATTGCCGTTCCCGGTGTCAAGAAAGTATAAAACCGGGGTTTTACCGGATCATTCCCGATCCCTGGAGGAATTTATGGCCGAAGTTCAGCGTGTTTTCATCGCCGCCGGGCTTTCCGCCGATGTGCGTCAGTGGCTGCGGAAAGCCCGTGCCCTCCTGGAGGAGCGGGTGCCGTCCGGCTGTGTGCGCTGGACGGATCCAAGTGGAATCCACATCACGCTGAAATTTCTGGGCGAGATTCCGGCGCGCCGGGCCGGGGAAATTCCGGCCGTTATGGACAAGGCGGCGCAGGGGCTAAAACCGTTTACGCTGGCGGTGGAAGGACTGGGTTGTTTTCCGACCACCGCCCGGCCGCGGGTGATCTGGGCGGGGGTCCGCCGCGAGCCGGTCCTGTTCGATCTCCAGGCTCGTCTGGAGGAAGAACTGGAACGGATCGGTTTCCCGCGGGAGCGCCGCGCGTTCTCGCCGCATCTGACGTTGGGGAGGGTGAGGGAGGGGGTGCCGGATAACCGGCTTGCGGAGATCGGCCGCGCGGTGGAAACCGCGTCGGTGGAATCAGCCGCCGGGATGGATGTCTTGGAGATGTGTTTGTTTAAAAGTGTGCTTCGGCCGGGCGGGGCGGAGTATGCCGTTCTGCACCGGGCGCGGTTCAGCGGATGAGGACCCGCGTCCCGTATCCGCCGGTCCCCTTGACCGTCGCTTCCGGCGCCTTGGGGGCCGTCCAACGGTACAGCCACAGCGCGTCTTCAGGCCGCAGGTTGATGCAGCCGTGGCTGCGCCGTCTTCCGAAATCGTTGTGCCAGTATGCTCCGTGCAGCGCCACGCCGTTCTCCACTTCGAAATAGCTTACCCATGGAACGCCCGGCAGCTCATACGCCAGCGGATCGGTCGTCAGCTGTCCGTCCCCCATGTGCACGCCGGCCATTTTAATCTGGATGTGAAACGTCCCGGTCGGGGTCGCGGTCCCGTGGCCGGGGAGGCCGGACGACATTTTGGTTTCCAATACGATCTCATCCGACTCGTAGGCCGTCAGGTTCTGGTCGGCAAGCCGGATCTCGATCCGTTTCTCTTCGGGTTCGACTTCGGGGGAGATGGGAGCATACTGCTCCGGCGGGATCAGCCGCAGGTGTTCGCCCGGGACATAGTATTCCCGGGTCAGCTGCCGGTCGTACACGATATACCAGATTTTATTCCGCTTCCCGATCGCGGTTCCCTTCACCCAGTGAACCGATTTGTAATACAGCCGGTAGAGGATCTGCTCCACGGGCTCGATCGTCCGGTAGGACTGGGCGATCGGGACGCAGACTTCGGCGGGCATCATCCGCTCAATGGCCAGCGACGGGATTTGCGGGCGGAAGTATACCGGCTGGATGTCCCCGCTGTGGATGTACCCCGCTTCGACCTGCAGCCAGCGCCGGTTCCCCTCCGGGCCATCGGCTTCGAACGAGCGCAGGATCTGGATCAGTGTGTCTTTCAACAGGGTCAGAACCAGCGCTGACCCGCTGTCCGGCTCCCGATGGACGTTGACGGATTTGCCGGCGACCCGGCCCACCGGCAGGAACGAGGAAAGGGAGCTGAAATCCGGGATGCCGGCCAGGGCGGGGACGCCTGCGGCGGAGAGTTTAAGGAAGTCGCGTCGCGTAAGCATCGTTATCGGTGATCATCCCTTCGGGAAGGGTATAATCCATGAAAAGGATAGCACAAAACGAATGGGAGCCGGCTGAATCTGCAATGAGAAGCCGGAATTCCGCAAAAGGCGCTGAATTCCCGGCCAGGCATGAAGGCGGCCGCGTGTTTTCCGCGATGGGTAGCTGCAGGATATCGGAGGTGTAACCTGGACGGTTTGAAATTGGCACGCAGCCTGGTGAGGGCGTTGGAAGATAAGATCGCTGAAGAAATTCTATTGCTGGATGTCCAGGGACTCTGCTCCTTTGCGGATTATTTCATCATTTGCTCGGGTTCCTCCGAGCGGATGCTGAGCGCGCTGGCGGAAGCCGTCGCGGAAACCGCGCACAAGGAATTCCATGCCCAGGCCCGCTCGCACGGGCGCTCCGAGAGCGGTTGGATCCTGGTGGATATCGGTCCGGTCATCGTCCACATGCTCTCGCCGGACCGCAGGGAGTATTACGATCTGGAAGGTTTCTGGAAGGAAGCAAAAGTATTGGTCCATATACAGTAACAGGGTGTTGAAAAATGAAGGAACAGGTGTCATTGCGAGCCTGCCCCCGCGGAGCAAAACTGCTCGCCTTTGCTCCTTGAGCAGTTTT
>CAZYSF010000553.1:0-1657 GCA_964649635.1 uncultured Anaerolineales bacterium
GGTCGCCGAATAAATCCGACACATGTTTGAACAGATAACTCCGGTACGCAATTTCCTCGCCAAAGGCCGCGAACGTCCAGCTTATCAGCAGGGCGACCGCCAAATTCGCCCAATCGGCCTTCAGGGCGGCAATTTGCGACAAATCGATCTTGCTGCGCGTAACCGACTGAATAAGCGGGAAGGTCAGGAATATGGAGGCGGCCTGGTACAGGATTGCGATCAGCAATCCCGCCGCCAGAGTGGATGAGACATTTTTATTTTTAACGAATCCCAGATCCTCCCACGAGATATTCCGTGTATATAGTCTCAGGGCGCAAAAGAACAGAATGGCGAAGGTCAATACCGGCGATCGGATCAGGGCGAGAAATATTAATATGAATAATTCCAATAATATCCATACGGTTGGGTGAATGTTCTGGAATCTCAGTAACAGCCCCTTCACGCAGATCCTCCGGAATCCTAAAATAATGCGGGGAAAATCTTCCTGCGCGGATCCGGCGCTACTCCACGCCCAGGTAGGCTTTGCGCACCGTTTCGTTGTTTTTTAAATTTGCCGCGGTATCCTTCAGGACGATCTGGCCGGTTTGGATCACATAACCGCGGTGGGCGATCGAAAGCGCCATCAGCGCGTTCTGTTCGACCAGCAGGATGGTGGTGCCCTTCCGGTTGATGGTCCGGATCACGTCGAAGATTGCGTCCACCAAGAGGGGCGCAAGACCCATCGAGGGCTCGTCCATCAGGAGCAGCCGCGGCCGCGCCATGAGCGCCCGGCCGGTCGCGAGCATCTGCTGTTCGCCGCCCGAGAGGGTCCCGGCAACCTGGCGGATGCGTTCCTTCAATCGCGGGAAGATCCCGTACACATATTCCAGATCCTCCTGAATGCCGCGCCGGTCGCGGCGGATGTACGCCCCAAGATCCAGGTTTTCCGCCACCGTCAGGCGGGCGAATATCCCCCGCCCTTCCGGCACCATAGCCACGCCTTTTTCCACAACCTGATGGGGTTTGTACGCGACCAGGTTCTCGCCATTGAGGAGGATGCAGCCGTGGCGGGGCTTCTGCAGGCCGCAGATCGAACGCAGGGCGGTGGTCTTGCCGGCGCCGTTCGAGCCGATCAGCGTGACGATCTCGCCTTCCTCCACAGTCAGCGAGACGCCCTTGAGCGCGTGGATGTTCCCGTAATAGGTATGGATATCGCGGATGTCTAGCATGGGCATGGGATCCTCGCACTCACTCCAGTTGCCGGGCGACGGGTTTAATTCCGGAGGCGGCGCCGCTTCCGAGGTAGGCTTCGATCACGTGCGGATTGCCCTGGATCTCCGCCGGGGTGCCCTCGGCGATCTTGGCGCCGTAATCCAGTACCGCGATCCGTTCGCTGATCCCCATCACCACGCGCATGTCGTGCTCGATCAGCATGATCGTGATGCCGAGTTCATCCCGCAGGCGGCGGATGAACAGAGTCATCTCGTGGGTTTCGTTCGGATTCATCCCGGCGGTCGGCTCGTCGAGGAGCAGCATGGTCGGCTGGCTGGCCAGCGCCCGGGCGATTTCGAGCCGCCGCTGCGCGCCGTACGGCAGATTGCGGGCCTGCTGGTCGCCCAGGCCGGCCAGCCCGACAAAGCTGAGCATCGATCCGATGATGATCACCCAGGCCACATCG
>CAZYSF010000554.1:0-5992 GCA_964649635.1 uncultured Anaerolineales bacterium
GGAGTACCCGCCATCCGAGCCGGTGACGGCCGTCATCAGGTCGCTGCCCGCGGCGCAGGATCCGCTCTTCAGGCGGAGCGTGACGCCCGGGAGGCCGGGTTCGCCGGATTCGAGGATGCCGTTGGCATCGAGGTGAAGGCCGTCGCCGTCGGGATCACTGCATCCCGGAGGAGGCGTGGGCGGGTACCCGTGTTCCGGGACCGCGCACAGGTCGTGCCAGACTTTTCCGCTGATCAGGGCGTCGCCGCCGCCGGAGGTTTCCTGCTCGTGGGCGCCGCGATCGCAGCCCGCGCCCTGTGGCCGGATCACGCCGCGCTGATCGGTCCCGGCGCAGCGGTCGGGGTCGGCCGAATCGATCGCCGGGCTGCCGGCCTGTAGCGCGTGGGTGGACAGGTGGGAGGTTCCGGCCGCCAGCGGTTCCAGCATCGGATTGGTGTTCGGCAGATCGGATCCCGCGATCAAACCGCAGGAGCTCCCGTCGTCGATGTTGTGGCCGATCGAATCGACGGGCGTGCCGGCGCAGTTGCCGTCCGTGTTCGCGCTCAGGATCGTGTTGCGCATGGTTGCCTCGCCGCCCCCGCTGCTGTGGATGCCTTCGTTCCCGTTCAAGGTTACCGTCACGAACATGAGCGACAAGTTCCCGCCGTCGTTGCGGATTCCGCCGCCGCCGAAGGTGGCGGTGTTGGCGCTGACGGTGGCATTGTTTAAGAGCAGGCCGGCGCCGGAGCCGTTGTAAGCGCCGCCGCCCGGCGCGTTGGCGGCTGCATTGCGGACGAGCAAACTTTGATAGAAGTGGGCGCTCCCCAGATTGTAAATCCCGCCGCCGCTGCTGACGGATTCGTTGGCAACCAGCGATACCATCCGCGAGACGGCCGTGCCGGTGGCGGTATTGTAGATACCGCCGCCTTGTACATCCGCCGTGTTATCTTCGAGCCCGGCGTAGGTAAGTTCGAGATCGCCGGCATTGTAGATACCGCCCCCATTGCCTCCGGCGGAATTCCCCATCCCTTCGTACCGGATGATCGTCGCGCTGGCGCCGTCATCCAGCCAGACTCCGCCGCCGTCTGATTCGGCGGCGTTCTCGGAGACCTCGGAATAGGAGATCATCACGGTTTGCACTTCGCCGGGGAGGGTCAGCACCGCGATCCCGCCGCCGAGAAAGCCGGTGTTGCCGCGGATATCCGAAAGGTATACGCCCAGCGCGCCGTTGCGTTCGCTTAGGATTCCTCCGCCGTCGGGGGTTATGCCGCGGAGACCTTCCCAGGTCGTGTGGTTGTTCTGGATCGTGCTCTCATTGATGTTCAAGGTTGAACCGTTACTCCAGATTCCCGCGCCGTACATAGCCAGGCCGTTCTGGATGACCAGCCCGGAAAGGCTGGCGGAGATCCCCCCCCGGACTTCGAAGATGCGGTCCGAAGCATTGCCGTCGATGACCGGGCGTCCGGTTCCGATAATGGAGACGCTGTCGGTTAGGTCAAGGTCGCCGGTTGCGGCCGCACTCTCGTCAATCCCCGCCCGCGTGAGGGTATAGATTCCGGCCGGGACGCGGATGGTCTGGGTGCCGGCGCAGACGTTGGACCGGATTACCGCCTCGCGTAGAGAGCAATCCGCGCCGGTGCACGATCCGTCGTTGGTATCCGTGGTTTTTGTCACGTGGATATCCATATCGCACGGCACCGGGGTGCCCCCGCAACCGGCGGTCAGGGCGAACAGGAAAATCGCGCCGTAAGGGATGTACCGAGCGATGGAAGGGCGAACGGTCCTCATAAAACTCCTCCTCAAGTCAGCGGACGCAATTGGTGACGTGGTAATGCCTGGTCGTTCGAATATGAGACTGGATACCGGGGCGCCATCGGGCAAAAGAATGGTACCCAGAATGGCCGGAAGAGGCAAACGCCAACCGCGTTCCTGCTTTTCCCCCGCCCGGTGCGATCGAGTGCGGGAAAAAGTATAATTTTCCCAATTCTGAGTGTACCCCGGGGGACGTGAAAAAATTCCAAAAAACCTCCGGAATACCTATACCAGGCTGCTGAAAAACCATCTGCTGTCATAGCGAGCGACCCCTTCGCTATGCTCAGGGCAGGCTCCGGGAGCGATGCAATCTCCCTTTTCACGGGATAATCAGCAGATTGCTTCGCCTGCCCCGGTTGGGGTAGGCCAGGGTCGCTTCGCTCCTCGCAATGACATGCTTGAATCTGCCCCTCTTTAAGCAGGGACGATGCGGTGGCGGGGAAGCGAAGGGCGTAATAACACAGGGAAAGATGCCTTGCAACACATAAAATGAAAAATCTTTCCAAGATTTCAGAGGGTAATTTGCCGGAAAACCTGAAAGCGCTGGAAGAGCGGATCATCGCCTGCCGCCGCTGCCCGCGGCTGGTGGCGTGGCGGGAGCGCATGGGGCGGGAAAAACGGCGCGCCTACCGCGCGGAGACGTACTGGGCGAAACCGGTGCCCGGATTCGGCGATGAACTGGCGCGGGTGCTGGCGGTGGGGCTTGCCCCCGGCGCGCACGGCTCAAACCGCACCGGCCGGATGTTCACCGGCGATGCCTCGGGCGATTTTCTTTACCCCGCACTTCACCGGGTGGGATTCGCCGGCCGGCCGGTATCCGCCGCGCGCGACGATGGACTCGCGCTGCGCGGGTTGTACCTCTCGGCCGTGTGCCGCTGCGCCCCGCCGGACAACAAGCCAACCGCGCAGGAGATCGCGAATTGCCTGCCCTACCTGGCGGAGGAGATCCGCCTGCTGGCGGATTTGCGCGTGCTGGTCGCATTGGGAAAGGTCGCTTACGATGCGCTGGTCCGGATTCTCGCGGGGGGCGGGATGGATTTGAACCGGACGGGGATGGCGGCTACGCCGCTGAAACCGGCGTTGCCGGAAAAAATCCCGCCATTTGCGCACGGGGTGCAATGGCCTTTCGACGCCGTACCCGGCCGGCGGATATGGATGGCAGCTTCATATCATCCCAGCCGGCAGAACACGCAGACCGGGCGGCTGACCCGGGCGATGTTCGACCGCATATGGCGTGAGGTGAGGGAATTGGCGTCGTCGTAGGGTGGGTTGACGCGCCGATCCAGAATAATGCAATCCATAAAGTAATACCGATGCGTCAACCCACCCTACTAGGGAGCGCGCAGGCAAATCATCCAGGCGTGATTGGTATGTTCGTCATCCCGGAGTGATCGTAGCCGGGATCCAAGACATGCCCACTAAAAAAATTCCCTGCTGGATGCCCGCTTCGAACACCCTCGCGGCACATTCATCCCGGCTCATAAACCAGATGCGAGCCGGGATGTTCTGCGAGGGCGGGCGCGGGCATGACGGGCGCATCTACACACGCGTCAACCCACCCTACAATTTCCCTCAGTCCATGATCGACAGGAACACCGGCACGATCTGCGGATCGAAATGCTTCCCGGATTGGGTCAGCAGGTATTCGCGCGCCTGTTCCTTGGTCCATGCCAGTCGGTATGGGCGGTCGGAAGTGGTCGCGTCCCAGACGTCCACGATCGCGAAGACCCGCGCCGCGAGCGGGATCTGGTCGCCCTTCAATCCGCGCGGGTAGCCCGAGCCGTCCCACTTTTCATGATGGCAATAGGGGATATCGAGGGAATGCTGCAGGTAGATGATCGGCGAAAGCATCTCGTAGGCATACAACGGGTGGCGGCGCATGACGTCCCATTCCTCGCGCGAGAGGGCGTCCCGTTTGAGCAGGATGCTGTCGGGAATGCCCATTTTCCCCATGTCGTGCAGCAGCGCGCCCCGGCGCACGTGGACCATCTGGTTTTCATCCATCCCCATCGCGCGCGCCAGGCGTTCGGTCATCTCGGTGACGCGTTCGGTGTGCCCTTCCGTGCCCTCGTCGCGCAGGTCGAGCGCGCGCGACCAGCCCTCGATGGTCGTGTCGTAGGCCAGGTTCAGTTCGGCGTTGGAATGCTGCAGCTCGTCGAACAGCGAGGCGTTGTCGATCGCGATCGCGGCCTGGACGGTGAGGGATTCCAGGAAATCGAACCAGTCGGCGTCCGGCGTCAGCGCCGTCCGGAAGAAAACCTCGAGCACGCCTTTGACCTGGCCCTTGACGATCAGGGGCGCCGCGCAATAAGACTTGAACCGCTCGGTCGGGAATTTCGGCGAGCGCGAGAGGCTGCCCACATCCTGATCCAGGTTCTGGACGAAGATCAGCCGCCGCTCGTGGGCCGCCTGGCCGGCATACCCCTCCCCCAGCCGCAGGTGGGTGTGGTGCAGGGCGTCCGAATGGAACCCCTTCCCGGCCACGAATTCCAGCAGCGTGGTTTTCGAATTGAGCAGGAGCACGTCGACCGCATCCACGTTTGAACGGCGCGAAACCTGGTCGAGGAGGATTTCCAGCGTGAAGTGCAGATCCAGGCTGGAACTGATGGTTATATCGATATCGCGCAAGGTCTGCAGGCGCTCGAGGCGGCTTTGGGTTTCCGCGTACAGGCGCAGGTTCTCCAGCATCGGCGCCACCTGGCTGCCGAGCGTGCGCAGGAGCAGAATGTCGTCATGGGGGTAGAAATCGTCCGGATCGCGCCGCCCGAACAACCACACCCCGCTGGTTTTCCCGCCGGTCTGCAGCGCGACGGCCAGCCGGACCCAGGACCACTGATCGGCGGCGACGTAATCAGGCGGCCGGTAACGCCCGGCGTTCGTGATTAGCGCTTCCATTTCAGCGAATTCCACCAGCCTGTCGGTCAGGGTGAGGCCGTCCGCGTAGAACAGCGAGAACCCGTTTTCCGTCTTTTGATACAAAGCCGACTCGCGGATCAGGAGGCTTGGCGTCACCTCGCGGCTCAGGAGGCGGATGAGCAGCGCGGGTTTGAAAGCCGCCGGCAGCTGCAGCGCGAAGTCGCGGACGATCTCCTGGGGATCGTGCTTGGCGCCGAAGACGACCGAATCAAACAAGCGTTGGTACCGCGACCGCAGCGGCGGAGCGACCGCGAGGAAAAAGACCGTTACAAGCAAACTAAACAAGAGTGATTCATCCTGGAGATGGAACCCTTGGCTGGCGATGGAAAAAATGGTCACGATCGCCAAGCCATAAAGCAAGAAAAACGTGTAGGAGTTAAGCGCCCGGTTGGCCCGATATTCGAAACCTCCCAGCGCGCGCCGGTACATGGCGTAGAAGTAAAACAGCGGCAGAAGCGGAATCGCCAGGACGGAAAAAATCAATGCGGTTGAGGTGGGGGTTTGGGTTAATGAAAATGGGATTATCCAGAGAATCAACCCCGGCCCCAGGGCCATTCCGATCCCGATGAACATCAAGCGCAGGGCCAGGCGTTCCGATGTGGAGATCTTCAGAAACAAGCGGTAGGCCAACAGGCACAAGGACCCGGCGATCGCGAAGATTAAACCCAGGTAGTAGGCCGGGCCCGGCAAAATATTGAAAATTTCAAGCCCGACCAGGATCAATGCGGCGATATAGAGAACAGCTATATCTTTCTGGCGTTCTTGTTCAATGAGCCGGCTGGGGATGACCAGGTGAAGATGAATAAAAATGGGAACCAGAAGCCAGGAAAGGGTTGCCGTTTCCAGATGGGCAAATGGGCTGCTGGTCCCCGCCAACCCGACGGCCAAATAGATCGCCATACCGTAATTGAAGTAGATCATCAGCCGCCAACGCTGGTCGCGCGGTTGCATCAATAAAAGGACGATCGTTCCGACAATCCAAAAGGGAATATAAATCAGGATTTGAGGCCAAATTTGCATAGCATTGGCGACTGCCCGCTGGGGGATCCGCCAGGAAATGCTGTGCGCCTGCCCCGATCGAAGGAAAGTGATCGGGATGCCGTCTCCCGTTTGAGCATTAAGAAAAGGGACGGCCTTTGTATTCCGCAAGTACTCTTCGTGGGATAAACCGCCGATTGATAATAATTGATCCCCTGCTTGCAGGATTCCCCGGTTGGCGTCGCACAACGGATCCTGGTCCGGGCAATCCTGAATCTTTTGGACGATCCAGTCGACACCAAACTCC
>CAZYSF010000555.1:0-14585 GCA_964649635.1 uncultured Anaerolineales bacterium
CAATGATTCGTTTTACCAAATCTTAACCGTGAGCATAAAGCAGCCAGAGGCTGGCGAGATACACCACGATCAGGGCAAGAGCGTCGACCTCGATGAACCAGATTTTTCTCTCCAATTTCGCGAGATTTCCTATTAATCCCATCCCCGTCATGAGCAGCCCGACCACGCCAACCAGCAGGAACGAAGGATCGATCGCCGCCAGGAACCGGCCTTGCGTGTAGAACAGGTCCGTAAGCCCGATGGCGAACATATTAAACAGATTGCTGCCGAACAGGTTGCCAATAGCCATGTCATTGGCTCCGATTTTTATTGCCGCCAGCGTGGTGACCAGTTCGGGAAGCGAGGTCACCAGCGCCACCAGGGTCGTGCCGATGAATGTCGTACCCAGGCCGGTGATCACGGAAATCTCATCCGCGCTTTTCACCATGATCGGGGTGATCACCACCAGCGCGGCCGCCGCGATTAAGAATCCGATGATTCCCCGGCGCAGGCTGCCCGTGCCTTCCGGAATTTCCGGCAGCGCTGCCGGCTGGGAACCGGGCAGGGGATTTCCCTGAATCAGCCGGACGGCGATCACATAGGCCGTGATAATCACCAGGCTGTCGACTCCCATCCAGCCGATTTTCAGATCCAGATCGGCAAGCATGAAGAAAACCACCAGCCCGATCATAAACACCGCCAAGCTTCCTGAAAGCGCATGCTTGAGGGCGGCGTTTCTCAGGATCCGCTGTTTTCGGTTGACCACATCGACGATCGCCAGCAGCAGCATGTTGACGGTGTTGCTTCCCAGAAGATTGCCGGCCGCCAGGTTCGGCGCCTGCTGACTGAGTGCGCTGATCGACGTGAGCACCTCCGGAAGCGAGGTGGCCCCCGCCAATAACAGCACGCCGATAAACATTCCTCCCAGGCGGGTGCGGACGGCGATGATATCGCCATATTTGGCCAGTTGTGCCGCTGCCAAGACAATCAACGCGGCGGTGATGACAAATGTTACCCAGACCATTTGTTATCCTTTCAGGTGTTTCCGCGCGACGGGACGCCTTTCGTGATGGTCAATGGCCAAGCCGAAAAAATCCCGGTGTTGGGTTGATCCAGATCGCCGACGATCTGTTCCACGCCTTCCAAGCAATCCCGGGCTATCTTTTCATCTTCCACGACGGCCCACAATGTAATGTTGCCCGTCTCCTCCAAAGATGAATCGCCGTAGGCGTACCGCATGGGAATGTGTTTAAGCTGGTGCCGGTGAAGCCCTGAGCTCTCAATAATCGTCGCCCCGGCTGCACCGAGCGACGACCAGGATTCCAGAACCTTCTCCAAATGAGCAGGATCATCCAGAACCAACATGATCATATGCATCGGGAAGCCTTCCTCCATTCTCCGCTCCAAGCGGAATGTTTGTCCCAGTTTCTTGTCCCGCCGCCGCAGGATGAGGTTTTCGCCCCAAGGTTGTATTCCGGCGTGTTCCGCTCATCCGCGTGGAGTGCTATTTTACCCGGGCATGGCAGCCCGAGAACGTCCACGGTGCCGTACCTCGTGGATGATCCAAGGATCCGCGGCAGGATGGGCCGGGCGCGCATGTTATTTTTTCCGCGATCGCGATCTTTGATAGGTCGGTATCTCCAGCATTGGCGGGCGTTCCGCCTCGATGATCTCTTCCACATCCAAGGAATACGTTCCCGAAGTCTCGCGCACGAGTTTCATCGACTTGTTCACATCCTCCACCATCCGCAGGCCGTACCGTTTTTCCAGCTTGCGCAGGAACGCCTGCAGGATGATGAACGACATCTTGCTGAGCGCCTCCAGCGGCTGGTTGTGATGCACGCGCTCGAGCAGATCCACCTGCGCGATGGCCGATAATCCGTGGCGTTCGTAGGCGTCAATCAGCAATCCGGTTTCCACCCCGTAACTCGAAAAGAACGGGACCGATTCCAGAAATGTGCGCCGCGCGCCGTATTCCCCCGATAGCGGCTGAATGATCCCGGAAAGCTCGGGGTAAAAAAGATTGATCAGCGGGCGCGCGACCAGTTCGGTCACCCTTCCGCCGCCTCCCGCCTGGATTTTTTTCCCGACCTTTAGCGGCCGGCGGTAATATCCTTTCACAAATTGGATGCCCGGGTTTTGGATCAACGGCCCCAGGATCCCGTACACGAAGCGCGGGTGGATGTTGACGATATCGGTGTCTATCCAAATCAGAATGTCGCCGCGCGTCACCAGCAGGCTTTTCCAGAGCGCCTCGCCTTTTCCCTCCCGAGCGGGCAGCCCGGGCAGGAGTTCCTGGTGGATGAAGACCGGAATCCCTTCGGCCCGCGCAATCTCGCGCGTCCGGTCGCCGGAATTGGAATCGATCAGGACCATCTCGTCCAGCAGCGGGATATCCCGCATAAGCGATTTTTTCAGTCTGCGGATCACCCGTCCGACGGTTTCCTCTTCGTTCAGGGCGGGGAGCGCCAGGCTGACGGTCAGGCCGAGGCGCTTTTTCAATGCCGCCAACCCTGCAAGGTCCGAGAATTCATCCGCATGATAGGTGTTCTCGGCGAACCATTTATCGACCAGGATCGAGATCGCCTGTGCCCCGGCAGCTTCATCCTGAACCCCGGCCGGGATCGGCCGGCGGTTTTTAACGGCCAGGACCGCCGCGCCGGCCTCCTGCAGGACCCGGTCGGCGACCGGCCCCAGCGACACCCTGCTGCGCACGGGCTGGACCGTGGTTCCCATGATGATCAGGTTGCTCCCGCCGCTCTCGCGGATGATCGATTGGGCTGGATCGTCGGTGATCCGCGACCGGTTCTCCACCTCGGGAAGCTGAGCGAGCACCCGTCCGAGCCCGTGAAAGGGGGCATCCGATTGCGGGGCGATGTTTGCGGCCCCGCTCAGATGCAGCGTGATGATCTGCCGGTCTTTCATGCTGAGCCCCGTACGCAATGCCAGCTCCGCATGCGGGCCGCCGCGCAGCGGGATCAGGATGCGCAGCGGGCCTTTCGGGAACGGGCCGCGCGCCAGCCCGATGTTGCACGGCGGGTGCAGCAGCACATCTTCCGAAGGTACTCCCAGGGCGCCGAAATGCTCGTTCCATTCCAGGAGCAGGAGATCCGGTTCGTTCTTCTCAATCCTTTGTATTAACTCATGCCAGGGGTTATGCGAAACGTGCACGGGGGTACGGGCGCGGATCCTCTTTCCATCGGCGAGCTTGAGCATCCGATGCCGGACCTTGCGGGCCATCGCCGCGCCGACGCTTAACGATTTGCCGGACGGCACCCGCACCAATCCGATCAGGATGATATTCGCGCCCAGCGCGCGGGCCGCGCCCATCGCCGATTCCCCGCGGCAGCCGTACACCACCGGGACCAGGACGGTCTGGAAGGATGAGAAGTTCTGGTTTTTCATGATTCCGATCCCGGTTCAGGGGGGATCTGCGCGATCTCTTCGAGCAAAGGGCCGATCTGCTCGCGGTAGATCCGGTCCCAATCGAACTCCCGGCGGATTCTTTCAGCCAGGCGGGAGACCGGATCGCTTTTTAACCGGGTCGATATTTTGGCCGCAACCTTGGCGGGCTCCTCTTCCGGAGAAAAATAGTCGACGGAATCCCCGCCTAATTCGCGCAGGGCGGGGAGATCCGCGCAAAAGACCGGCCGGCGCGCCAGTCCCGCTTCCAGGATGGGTATGCCGAATCCTTCCTCGCGGCTTGGGAGAAAAAGCGCGTCCGCCAGCCGGTAAAAATCGGCGATGACCGCATCCGATGGCGGATCCACTTCCAGCTCCGCCAGGAAGCGCACCGTCGATTCCAAACCCAGTTCGCGGCGCAGTTCACGCAATTCTCCAAAATACTTCCAATTGTCCGGATTATGCGCGCCCAGCGGACCGGTAACCAGAAGGACGGCGGAAGGGAGATCCTCCCTCAGGCAATTCATCACGCGCAAGGCATATTCCAGGTTTTTACGGGGGGTGATCCTCACCGGCAGCAGCAGAAGCGGGGCGGCCTGCAGCAGTTCCAGCTCATGCACCAGGCGGATCGTTTGCGATTCGAGTTTAAGGAATTGCGCCGTGGGGATTCCGTTTGGAATGACGCGGATGGCGGCCGAAGGCACCCCGGTCAGTTCGGAGAGCTCGCGGCGGCGCAGTTCGGAGATCGCCACGTGGATTGCGCCGGACCAGGCATCCCGCAGCAAGTCCCAAGGCCGCCCGGCGTGAAGTTCCGTCTGGTAGCGGGGCGTCGTCCAGGCCAGGTCGTGATGCCACAGGATCAGCCGGGGGAAACCCGGCTCGCGATATACGCGGTGGAGCGCTTCGGTCAGTGCCAGGTTTTTATTGAGGGAACACACATTGTGGGCGATCAAAATGCCGGCTCCTTCCGCGGCGGCGCGCACGGTTTCGGCCAGCGCATCCGCAAGCCGGTGGTATTCCGGCGGGATGCGGCCGGCATCCAACCCCTGTTTTACGCCGAGGACTTCCGGGTGCATGGAATCCGCCAGCGGGATCCGGATCAACTCGATCGCGGCGGAAGGCGGCTCCCCGCGCGCGGCGAGGATGCGGACGGAATGGCCCGCGGCCGACATCAGCCGGGCGTGATGCCCCAGGACGCTCTCCACGCCGCCGATGATCGGCGGGGCCGAATAATGCATCAGCAGGATTTTCATGCGCGTCATGCGCCTAGACCGCTTCGCCCAGGCAATCCGAAAGCAGAAGCCGCAACCGCCGCCTCAGGACGGAGTAGGAAAAATAACGCCTCGCCAGGAGGTAGTTCTTGTCCGCCCAGCTTTCGGTTTCCTCCGGATGATTAAGGCAATGGCGCACATTCTCCAGGGTGGCTTCGTCGATGAATCCGTTGAACTCGATGACCGAAAATCCCTTCGGCTTAAGATCCACTTCGTAGATCGAATAATTATTTACCACGATCGGCCGCCGGTAGTAAACGGCCTCCAGGAATGCGTTTCCGAATCCCTCGCTGCTGGAAGGATACGTGATCAGGTCCGCCTGCGGATAGATATCCGCCAGGGTGAAGATGTTCCGGCCGTCGGCGGAAAGGCCGCGCTTATCCTGGATGATGCTCGCTTCGAAGCCCACCTGGACATCGAGCAATTTGGCGAACTCGCGGACCCGGTGCTCGTATTCCGTGCCTTCATCGCCCGACGCATGCGTGATGATCAGCCGGGCGGGGATTCCCACCCGGCGGGTCAGCTCGATGGCATGCTCGATGCCCTTGCGTTGAATGATGCGGGTCGGCTGGAGGAACAGCTTCTCGCCGTCGGCGACTCCCAGATTGGCGCGGACGTTCATGGCGTAGGCGTCCGGGGATTTGGGAGGCTGTTCGAAATCCATGACGTTCGGGATCACCATCGCCGACACCCCGGCCCGCGACGCCAGCTGGCCGGCCGCGATCGAATTGATCACCACATGCCGGATGGACGGCAGGTTAGGCGGGAACGCGGCGGCGATGTAATCCCGGACGCAGTTGACCATGAAGCGCCGACGCTCCCAGGCGAAATCGTGGTGATGGGCGATGGTGGGAAATCCGGTTTCCGCGATGAACTCGGTGATCGCCAGGCCAAGGGGCAGGTTCAGGGGAATGGAGAGCGCGTTCTCGACGATGAGAACATTCAGCTCGAAATCCCGGGCGAAGGCGTACAACCGCTCCTTGAACATGTCCTTCAACCCTTGAATCTGGAGCGTCATTTGCGGGGGCCGGACGTAGATGGAAAAATAATCCCGGTAGAGGGACGCGATTTCCGGATGCGCGGCGCGGGCCTGGGCGGTGGCGGACCAATCGCCCGCAAAGGCCGTCCGGTTCATCGCATCGATCACGGGATGGCGGTAGAAGGCTTCCGGAACGACGCGGCTCCGCTCCGCGGGCCGGTCCGATAATCCGGAGAAATAGAAGCAGGTGTGGCCCAGTTGCTCAAGCAGTTGGGCCCATTTGGCCGTTTCCAGTGAAACGCCGTCGGTCCCCGCGAACCGGGTGGAGATGAAACCGATGTGCGAGGGGAGGGAGAAGGGATGCGTACTCATGCGGTATCGGCCCTTTCCTTTCTCGACTGCGCAGAATCTCCGCAGTGTGTGAGCCAGCAGGTCTGATACGGTTCCAGGCGGATCGGAGACGGAGGTGCGAAAGGAATCCGGCCGCTACCGGCCAGGTCCACCCATTCCGCCTCCGGCGCATGTAAGCCGAAGATTTCCGCCAAATCGAGATCCAGCGCGTGACCGGTCCCGGTCACCTCCTGCAGGCAGAGCACGCGCCGGCCGGTCCGGGGCTGGGTCCGCAGCAGGGCGAATACGGCGCCGTCGCCGGGAATTATCCGCTGAGCGCCGTATGGATCGAAGGCGGGATTGCCCGACCGGGCGCGGATCAGCCGGGCCAATCCCGAGAAGATCCGCTTTCGGATTCCGGATTCATCCGCAAGCTCGAGTTCGAGGATCGCGCGGTCGCATTTTTCGCGATTGACGGACCGGTTGCGTCCGGTCGTCTGAACACCCTCCCGCCATCCCCGGGATCCAAAAAGGCTGTGGAAATAAATTCCGGGCACCCCCGCGAGGCTCAGCAGGATGGCATGCGCGCCAAGGAACCGCCGAATTTGAATCTCGAGCGGCTCCTCCGTGAAGGGATCGGAGAGCGCATCAAAATAGTTGATGTTGATCTCGTAAGGTTCCGCCGCGCCGCCGGGCGCCTGCTTGAGGGAGACGTATCCGCCGCGATCCCTGGCCGAGTGGATCATCCGGTCCAGATCCGCTTCCGGAAGGATTTCCCTTGCCGCATTAAGCCCGATCCCGTCGTGCGAAGCGAGGAAATGCAGAAAAACCGTTTTGCGGCCGGGAGCAGGGGCCTGCTCCACCCAGTGCGAGAGAACCCGCGCATCTCCGGTCAGAAAGGTGTGCCACACCAGCGGCGGAAGCGCGAAATTATAGATCAGATGTGCTTCGCCGCCTTCGTCCCCGGCGTAGGAAATATTATCCGCGTGCGACACATTGGTTTCGGTGGCCAGATGCACGCCCGGGGCTGCCGCTTCCAGCACGACGCGCAGCAGTTGGACGATCCGGTGGGTTTGCGGAAGGTTAATGCAGGTCGTTCCCGCATCCTTCCATAAATAGGCGGCGGCATCCAACCGGATGATGGACGCGCCCCGGGCGGCATAAAACAGAAGCAGGTCCGCCATTTCCAGCAGGACCCTCGGATTTCGATAATTCAAATCCGCCTGATCGCCGCTGAAGGTCGTCCAGACCTCCTTCTGCATGGGGGGCGTGCCCAACCGGTGCAGCAGCGGCGAGGTGCGCGGACGGACCACGAGCTCAAGCCCGGACGGATCCGTGCGCTCGATGAAAAAATCGCGGAACGGTTCTTCACCGCGCAGAAAAGCCTGGAACCAGGCGCTTTGCGCGGAGGCGTGATTGAGAACCGCGTCCATCATCAAACCGAATTTTCCAGCCAGGCGCGCGATGTCATCCCAGGTTCCGAACGCCGGATTCACCAGGCGGTAATCCGTGATCGAAAATCCGTCGTCGGAGGTGGAGGGGAAGAAAGGGAGGATGTGCAGAAATTGGATCAGGCCCTGAAGATGGCGGGCGCAGAAAGCTTCAAGGACAGCCAGGGGAGCAACGCCTTCCGCGCGCACCTGATCCGGATAGGTAATCAGGATTACATCCTTATGGGAAAGGGCGCCCATCCGGCCGCTGCGGATCGTGCCGCTCCGGGAATGGCGCTCCATAAGCGCCGCGAATGCTCCCGCCAGCCGGCCGCTTTCCGCTTCGCCGTAAAGATCCCGAAGGATTTTCTCCGTTCGTTCCATGGTCTGGGTATTCGGCAAGAGTCATCTCTCCCGGTTAATCCAGGCTCGCCGGTCGGAAGTACGGCCAAAAAAAGGCGGCCTCCCATGAGCGACCGCCTCCACCGTGTTGGCTGACTTTTAGTTTTTTTCCGCAGGCCGAATATATCAAAAACCATCTTAAAAGGCCAGCACCGCCGCAGTGGATGAAGCGGATACCGGCCGTATTTTTCCGCCGAGGAATATGATCTTTCTGCGGGGGGCCGCCGCTTCCGGCAGCGTGGCGATTTTCTTAAGGCCGTCGAGCCATACAGCCGTGTGGAAAGGAGCACCGCTCGCAGGCATGGACTTAAAAACAGTTTTCTTCGATCACTTCTAACTTTTCTGCGTACTGGCGAGTCTGACCATCCTGGCATTCTGCTCTATCCGGAGTTCCTGACTTTAAATAACCGGCCGCCGGCTGATTTTAATGCGGCACAATGAACCCATATCTTCGCCGATTCCTCGTCGCCCTTGCGGGCTCCTCGGAATGACACCTGCCTATGTTCCATCAGCCGCTTTCCTCAGAATGAATCCCGTGAAAGATCGTCCCAAGATCTGAATGATGCCCATTTCAGAATGGCTCGTGGTTCTGGCCAACATTTTTTAGTACCTTAGTACTGGATTGGTCCTCGTTCTGAGTGCATAACCCCGCAGTCTTAAAAAAAAGGCATTTTTCACCCCGGTCCGGAATAAAAAAACAGGGATGTTCGATCTATTATCCAGAAGTGAGGAGTGCGGGAGCTTATTTTTTCTGGTGGATTTTATTGCCGTTTAACTTACGGGATGGTAGTCTCGGTAGGTGTGAGGTCCGGGGTCGGAATAGGCGTTTCGGTCGGGGGAGGAACCGGGGTTTCGGTCGGGGTGAGGGTTTGCGTCCATTGTGGCGGCATTGGAAGGTCAACCGTGCTGACCGGAGCGACCGTCGGTGTCGGGCTGGCGAAGAGTGTGTTGAGCGCGGGTCCAAGTACGCCGATATATAAAATCACAGCGGCGAGGATCAGGATGAGCGCCACGAGTGCGATGGTAATGATCTTGAACCACTTTCCGGAAAAAAGCGGTTTCCTCCCGGAAGGCGAAAGGCGGTCCGGAGTGATGACTGCCGATGCTAGCTCGGGAGCAGCGGCTTCGAGAAGGGGTTCGGGTTTGGCATCGAATAACGGTTTTCTCGCGGGCGGGAGCGGTTCGGGAGGCGGGAAAACGGGCGCCTGCGGTTTAGACGCGGGGATGGGTTCAGGCTCGGGTTCGGCCACCGGCCCGGGCTCAGGTTCCAGCGGCGGCTCAGGTTTGGGAGCGGGGGGCGGTGAGGATTCAACTCCCTTTTTAAACAGCTCCTCCGTCCTGCGTCCCAACAAGTGCGCCAGCTTGGATTGGGCGACCGTTTTGTTGGGATTGATCTTCAGCACCCGCTCCAGACAGTCTTTCTGCTTGGCGGGGTCGGACAGGACGTAACTCATCAACAGCCAGGCCTGCTCCGAAGAAGGATTCTTCATGAGGTACAGCATGAGCGTTTCCCGCGCCTGATCCAGACGGCCGTTCTTCACCATCTGGGTGGCTGCGGTCAAAGCATCGTTGGGAGGCGGACTGGAATTGCTCATGGCGGTGGTGTGATCCGTAATGGACCGGGTTAAGTATGGCACAAGGAGGGTGAAGTTGTCAAAAGCCAATTCCCGGAAAGTCCCGCCTCCGCGGGCGCTCAAACGGGCGCCGGGTTTGATATAATTTTCTTCCGGTCATCCAGTCATTATTACGGCGGCTTATCCGTCCGGATGTTTTGAGGAGATCATGACTCTGGAAAAAGGGTACTTGCTTTACGGAAGGTATCGGATCGACTCGATTCTGGGCCGCGGCGGGATGGGTTCGGTTTACAAATCCCTCGACGAAAACCTCGGCATCCCGGTCGCCGTCAAGGAAAATCTCTTCACCACGGAAGAGTACGCCCGCCAATTCCGGCGCGAAGCCACCATTCTGGCCGGCCTGCGCCATTCCAATCTCCCCCGCGTCACCGACCACTTTGTCATCGCCGGTCAGGGCCAGTACCTGGTGATGGATTATATCGACGGCGATGATCTGCGTTCGCGGATCGAAAAGGGCAATCTGCCCAGCGAGCGGCTGGCCGTGGATTGGGCGCGTCAAATCTGCGACGCCTTGAACTACCTGCACAACCGCCAGCCGCCGGTCGTCCACCGGGATATTAAACCCGGCAACATCCGGGTGACTACCGAAGGCCGCGCCGTCCTGGTGGATTTCGGTCTGGCGCGCCTGATGGAGGGGCCGACGACCACCACCGGCGCCAAAGCCATGACGCCGGGATACTCCCCGCCCGAACAATACGGCGCCAGCCGGACCGATACCCGGACCGACATCTATGCCCTGGCCGCCACGATGTACACGCTGTTGACCGGCGCGATGCCGGAAGACGGCCTGGAACGGGCGCTCGGCCAGCGTACCCTAACGCCGGTCCGCACCCGGAATCCCAAGGTTTCCGCCGGAGTCGCGGCCGCCATCGAAAGAGCGCTGGAAGTTCTGCCCGAGAACAGGTTCCAACTCATAGGGGATTTCCAGAAAGCGCTGGCGTCGGCCGTTCCGGCGGCTCCCCAACCTTCGACCGTGTCCGCCCCGCCGAAGAGCCTGTCGCCGGCGGCGGCAACCTCCGCGCCGAAATCGAAGGCAGCGCCTGCCAATCCCAGGAAGGCGGCGGTCGCCGCCGCGACTCCGCCGCATAAGGGCTTCCCGTGGGGCTGCGCGTTGAGCGGTTTGTTCGTGATGATTCTACTTATCGCCGGGGGATTGCTGTTCGGAAACGAGATCCGCGCACTGATCCAGTCGGTCGCTCAGGGCACCCCGCTGGGGATTGCCAACGCGCAAACCCAGACAGCGCTGCTGCCCACTTTTACCGTTACTGCAACCGAGACTGTTCCGCCGACAATCGCCCTCAGCACCGACACGCCCGAACCGACGGCCACCGCCACCCATATCAATACGCCCGACGGACGCGCCCGCTCGATCGCGTTTGTATCCAACCGCTCGGGGATGGCTCAAATTTACGTCATGGACATCGACGGCCAGAACCTGCGCCAGCTTACCGACGAAGCGGAGGGAGCCTGCCAGCCGGATTGGTCGCCGGACGGCGAGGAATTGGTCTTTACTTCCCCCTGCAAGACGCTGGACGACAACTTCACAAAGACCTCCATCTTCCGGATGAACGCCGACGGCTCCGGACGGACCTCGCTGACAAAAGTTTACGGCGGCGATTCCGATCCGGCCTGGTCTCCGGACGGGAAACGCATCCTCGTCACCTCTCTTCAGGATCTACGCAAGCACATCTACGTGATGGATTCCAATGGCGATAACCGGGTTCTGATTTCGAGCACGGCCGGCGCGATTGACTATCAGGCGCGCTGGGCTCCCGACGGTAAGCGGATCATCTTTGTCACCAACGCCGGCAGCCTGCCGATAATATTCACCGGCGGGATTGAGCTCAAAAACTTGTGGCGTCTGGAATTTTCCGCCGTCAGCTACACCACCATGAGCCCCGACTGGTCGATCGACAATTACATCATTTACGTCCTGGGATCGCGCGGACAGGTGGTTATCTGCCCGGTGGATGCGCGATTCAACTGCCCCAAGAATGAGTTGACCCCCAAGTACCGGGGCACGACGGTCGCCCGTTTCTCCCCGGACGGACAGTGGGTTTTGTTTGATATGACCGATTCGAAAACCAAGAAAAATTATGACATTTTTCTCCTCCCGATTGTCGGCGCCCAGAACCCTCGCCAGCTCACCACCGACGTCTCCGACGAGTCGGATCCCGCTTGGAGACCGATTGCCTCGGGATCCTGACGCCCGCATCCGGATGGCCACACCATGCGGGTGATTTCCGGTTCCGCCAAAGGTAGAAAGTTGAAACCCGTTCCCGGCACCTCCACCCGGCCGATTACCGACCGGGTGAAAGTGGCCTTGTTCGACATTCTCGCTCCGGACGTGGGGGATTGCTCGTTCCTGGACCTGTTTGCCGGAACCGGCGGCGTGGGGATTGAGGCGCTCTCGCGCGGTGCGCGGCGTGCCGTCTTTGTGGATCTCGATCCCAAATCCATCCAGACGATCCGTGAGAATTTGACGGCCACACGCCTGGACGGCAAGGCTTCCGTCATCCGGTCGGATTCGTTCCGTTATCTGGACCGGATGGACCATGAATCCTTTGACGTGATTTACATCGCGCCGCCGCAATACATGGAATTATGGATCCGGGCTTTGCAGACGATCGACCGCCGTGCCGATTGGCTTGCTCCCGACGGGATTGCCATCGTGCAGATCGATCCGAAGGAAGCCCGGGATATTCCGCTGGAGAAGATGAAGGAGTTCGATCGGCGCCAGTATGGAAGCACGCTGCTGTGGTTCTTTGAAAAACCGGGGGAGTAATGCACGGAAGAAATTAATCCGGACCGAAGGAAACCGTTCGGAAAATACTACACCAGGTGTTGAAAAAGTCGGTCGAGCCCGCCCCGGCGGGTCGGGCCGGGGTAGCCCGCGCGCTTTGCGGGCGCATCGAGACCGCGTCCGGTTACCGGTGGTCTCGATGCGCCAAAACCGCTGCTCGACCGCCTTCGATGCCTTTTTCAACTACCTAGTAATATATATTGCACCGCTTTGGTAGAATAATCAAATAGCCTTGCATCCAGTATGACGGAAAACCACAGGCAGGCGAATCTCATTCCATGAAACCCAACCGGCGGAAGTGTGATTACCCCTTGGCGTCCGCGCTGCTGTTTTTGTTGCTGCTCCTCGGATGCCAAACCCGCAACCCCGCGGAATCCCCCAGCGGTGGATCCGCGCTGTCAACCGGTTCATCGGAGGTTTCGCTCCAAACCGGAGTGTCCGCGGGCACGGAAACCGCCAAAAGCGATCCCTCCTCGATTTTTTCAGGATCGGGCACGCCGCCGTCGAACACCCTCCCGGATGACACCGGCTTTCCATCGCCGACGACCGCAGTGGATTGGCGGTACATACCCGTCATGCCCGAGTTCAGCCAGCGGGTAATGGAAATTTACCGGGATGGACGGGCGCAAGGCCGCAATCCGAATAATTTTTCAGTCATCGGCGACTGCCAGGCGATCCCCCTGGTTTTTCTGGGCCCATACGAGCGCGGCGAACTGCAGCCGGATAGTTCTGAAACCTACTTATGGGACGCCATTCGCCAGTTTAAAGGTTCGTTTTCGCGAACGGGAATGGCCGTGCGGGGCGGCTTCAATGCCGCTTCCATCCTCAGTCCGCTGCAGGCCGATCCGCACTCCTGTCTTTCCGGTGAAACGCCGCTCACTTGCGAATACCGCCTTCACAATCCGTCCATCGTTTTTATCACTCTGGAAACCTGGCTGGATCCCAATACCATCGACCGCTACGAAAGCTACCTCCGCCAAATCCTGGATTACGTGATTGCCAAAGGCACCGTTCCCATTCTCATGACCAAGGCCGATATGGCGGAGATGGGGAATGGAATCCCCGTCATCAACCCCGCCATCGTCCGGGTGGCCGGCGATTATGACGTCCCGGTGATTAATTTCTGGCGGTCCGCCCAGGCGCTCGAGAACGGCGGGATTGATCCGGCCCGCGAGGGGTTTCATTTGAGTCCGGCGGGATTTGATCTGAAGAATATCCTGGCGCTGCGGACCTTGTATAAACTCTGGACCCGGATCGAACAATCAGACAGCCATCCCGGCGCGACAGGCGCTACGGGAACACCAACCGTAACCCCGGCGCTCACAATCCCCTCAAAGGCTTCGAGCGGTTTGCGGCTTGTTATTCCCGATTGCACCGGCGGTTGCGTCTATGCGGGCACCGCCATCTCGCACGATGGCGTGGTCACATCCCATGGGGTGTTGGCGTTCAACACCCAGACCCAGGGATTGACCCAGGTGCTTGGCGAAGGGATGGATCTGCAGGATGTAAGTGAAGACGGCCGGCGGCTGCTGGTCAACGATTCCAGCAGCCTTTATGAAGCCAACCTTGCGGATGGATCGATCCGATTGATCAGCAATTCGTTTTTCTCTTTCGGCAAACAAGGCGCTTATTGGATCGAAAATGAAAGCCGGGTCGTTTACCTGGATCGTGAGAATCCGATTCAAACCGATACGGGCGAGGCGTTCAATCTCTTTCCCTCCGCGCGCGACGGGGAGGTTTACTTTGAAAGCGGCACCTGCGCGGGGAAGGCGAATTGCCAATCCGGCGGAGCGTACCGACTCGACTCGGCCGGGAAGATTACCCGTCTGGAATCGTATGCCCACATGGTTTTTTCTCCCGGCGGGAATATGATGGCCTACCTGAATCCCGCCGCGGCCACGCAGGAAAATTATTTTCATATCCCGTATTTGCTTCTGGAAGCCGTCGATCAGGGCGCCTCGAGCCGCCGATCGGTCACTTTCCCGGGGGAAGAGGGGTTTATGGTCAATCCCGAAGTCCGGGATTTCGCCTTCTCTCCGGAGAACAACAGGCTGTTCATCCTTTTCGACGTGTACAGCGATTATTATGAACGATCGATCCGCCTCCAAACCTATTTGTACGACATCCCGGCCAGGGCGCTTTCCTATCTCGGCGGGATCGCCGGCGCCGGCGGATCACAGAATCCGCGCCTGGCATGGTCGCCCCGCGGGGATAAGGTCCTGCTCTTCCTCACCGACGTCAATGAAGAAAATAAATTTGCGTTGAGCGTTTATCAGGCCGACCCGGAAAAATCCGAAAGCACGGCTGCCTATGCCCCGGAGATCTTAACCCGGGACGATTATTTTTATGTAACCA
>CAZYSF010000556.1:0-6318 GCA_964649635.1 uncultured Anaerolineales bacterium
CGATCAGGAACGGGCCGCCCTGCAGAAGCCCCGGTACCTTTTGACGGCGGACGAAATGCTCCAGGATTGAGCCGATGTATTTTCCGTTGCGGACCAGTCCGGTTTCCACCAGGCTCAGGCTCTCTCCGCCGGTCATCGGCAGCGCGGCCAGGGAATAGCGTTCCTCTTCATCAAGCTCGTTCCAATAATATTGAAGGTGGGGCTCCAGGTCGGCCAGCATCCGCCGGCGGATTTCCGGAAGCGTTTCGGCGGACACGGCCCCGCCGTCGGAAAGGGATTCGAACGCCCGGTAGCCGGCGACCTGCAGGAACAGCGGGTGCGGTCCGGACAGCGCGAGGATCGGGTCGAGCGCCCGGTCGGGAAACGGTTTGCCGGCCATGGCTGAAAGCCGGAGGAGAAGATCGCGCGCTTCGGCCTCCTCCATCGGCCCGAGCGTGACCGGCGCGAAGAAGTTAAAGAAGGGGGATGCCAGCGTTTCCGGATTGGCCTGGCCGAGTTTCCAGAGCGGATTCTTCGAGGCGGTGACAAAGCGGATCGGGTACTGCGCGGATAGTCCCCGCAGGCGGTTGAAAAGGGCGGAACCGAACCGCGCGTTCGACGCCACGAGCTCGAATTCGTCGAGCAGGATCACGAGGCAGCGCCGGCCGCCGGAAAAGGCGCCGCGGATGCGCTCCAGGAGATCGGCGTACGTGAGCGAGGCGGAATCTCCGCCGAGCGTGCGGCCGACGGCGCCGTAAAAATCCTCTTCTCCCAGGCCGTCGAGCGTCCCGCCGTCGAGCAGGAGGAATTCCATCTTCTCCGGCGGGCAATCATGCGCTGCGGCCACCGCCGGATCCATGAGGTGCATCAGCAGTGAGGTTTTTCCAATCCGCCGCGGGCCGGATACGGCGACGCTTTGCCCTTTGCGCAGCAGGTCGAAGAGGTAGGATAACTCCCGGCCGCGGCCGAAAAAGAAATCCGGGTCGGAGACCGGTCCACGATGATAGAAAGGATTGCCTTCGGACATAGCCCGATTGTAGCACGGGCGGCGGGCCTCACGTTGAGATAGAAGGCCGGAAACCGGATGCGCCCGGCCCCGGACTTCCGATTACGTTCACGCGAATTCCGAGCGATGCTAAAATGACCCCACCTTGATGTTTGCGTCAGCCGCCTGTGGAGGATGCATGAAACGCGAATTCCGAATCCTGACAACCGGGTTGGCCATATTGGCGCTGGCTTCGCTGGCAGCCTGTGGTCCGGATTCCTCAGGAAAAAACCGCCCAACCGAGTCGGCGACACCGTCGGTATTTCAATTGCCCCCGGCGTTCACGCACACCGTATCCCCGACGATCACCTTCACACCCTCCCCGGAAGGCGCGGCTTCTCCAACCCCGACAATGCCCGCCGCGCAGGAAGCCGTCCCGGTCCTGCTGGCGGCGGGATGGAATCACACCTGCGCGATCAATGGCGAGGGCGGCGTGATGTGCTGGGGGAATAACGGCGAAGGACAGCTGGGGGACGGATCGCGGACGAACCGCACCAAACCGGTCAGCGTTAAAAATTTGACGGAGCGCGCCGTGGCCGTCGCCGCCGGGTGGGGGCACACTTGCATCCTTACGGAAGCGGGCGGCGTGAAATGCTGGGGCCGGAATAAATTCGGCGAGCTGGGCAGCGGCACGGCCGTGCGCAGCACCGAACCGGTGGACGTCCCTGGATTGACGGGCATTGTGGCGATTGCGGCCGGGGATTATCACACCTGCGCCGTCACGGCCCAGGGCGGGCTTAAGTGCTGGGGATACAATAACGCCGGCCAGCTTGGGGATGGAACCGCCGAGCCCCGCACCGGACCGGTGGACGTCGCCGGACTGGGCGGGGTGGCTGCCGCCGCCGCGGGAACCGCGCATACCTGCATCCGGTCGGCCGGCGGAGATGTGAAGTGCTGGGGGAACAACGAACAGGGCCAGTTGGGTGATGGGTCCGCGGCGGCCTCGCGCCCGGCTCCGGGTCCCGTCAGCGGGCTGACCGGCGGGATCACCGTCCTGGCCGCAAAAGGCGGACACACTTGCACCCTCTCCGGATCCGGTGAGATTATGTGCTGGGGGATGAATAAATTCGGGCAGCTGGGCAACGGGACTTACGAAAATGGATCCGCCCCGACGAGTGTGACCGGATTGGATGGGGCGGCCGGGATCATCGCGGCGGGTTGGAGCCAGACATGTGCCGTGCTTGAGGGCGGGATCTTGAGGTGCTGGGGCTGGAATTTTTATGGCCAACTTGGCGAGGGTTCGACCGCCAACCGGAATCATCCGGTCGATGTGGAAGGATTGGGCGGAAAAGTCGTCGCCGTCGCGGGCGGCGGCGGCCATACCTGCGCCATACTCGCAACCGGCGAGGTGTTTTGCTGGGGGTTTAATGAAAGCGGACAGCTTGGGAACCAGGCGAAACAGGACAGCAGTATGCCGGTCAAGGTCATTGGCCTATCCATACCAGGGATTATTTAAAAGGAACAGCGTTTCGCGCGGAAATTGAACGAGGCAGGTATTTGCATGCCATCTTGCGGCAGAAACGATGCGCAATATTCAGCGGGAAAGATAGATACGGCTATTTTTGCGTTGACTTTCATGAAAATGCGGGTTTGGTAATTTCTCCCATCGAAACTGAATATAACGGTGACAACGGCTCAGGAGAAATGTTACAAGGTGAAGGACGAACATAGTTCCAATAGGGTGTTGAAAATGGTAGAAACAGGAGTCAATGCGGGCGACCCCTTCGCTGTGCTCAGGGCAGGCACCGGGAGCGAAGGAATCTTCATCTTCGGAAAAATGGGGAGATTGCTTCGTCGCTTTGCTCCTCGCAATGACCGCTTCGGCCTTTTTCAACATCCTGCTAATAATGGAAAAACGCTAGAATTATAGGAATATCAGCGTTGAAAAAAACCGACTTGATTTGTTGATTTTTTGCGCTCATTGCTTGACTCGCCCAATTAAGATGCTATTATCCCATTGGAAACGCTTCCAAATCTAAAAGTTAATCGCACTTCTCCCGGCCAGTAACCCGGCTGTGATCGAAATGCGGTAACGTCATTTTCCCCAATTAATAATGTCCTATTAACTGGTAAATCAACCCTGACTGGGTTGTTTTTCGAGTTGAGGGGCATGAAACGGACCGGACTGTGTAAGCGTTTCCATGGCACAAGGAAGAATTCACCCGCAAAGCACCACTTGGAGTTGGGATTTTCATCCATCGCCAGGCAGTTCCCGAGCCGGAGGAAAGGCGAACATTGTCGGCATTCCCGCACCGGATGTTGGAATGGAGGAATATCCGATGGTTCGCTGCCGAACCAACATGGCAAACCTCAGTCCACTAGGGATGCGTAAGTTACCCGGCCGCCGGCAGAGAGGTCCGTTTCTTGGCCAAATTCTCACCGGATGTGGTTCACGGGGTGCTGTCGGTTGCGATCGGAATGTCAATCCCCTCAATCCGCCCGGAATTAATTATCCCCGCAGTCCAAAACTCCGGCCTGAGCGGATGGCTCAGCATAAAACATATCACCATGCCCGCTCGGGGTGCAGGTTGCGATGGCAGTAATGCCGCGTTCCACCCGCCTCGCGGCCATTCCCGGCCCGGCGCGCAGGACAACGCGCCGGCTTGGTGATTGGATGGCGCCCGTTTTTCCTTTATCCCCGGTTTCCCCCCTTTCCGCCGTCACCATAGAAATCCAATTCTTCTGCGCCCGTCCATCCGGCGCAGCGGGGCATCTGCGGTTCAAAGGCGTGTGCGATGAGGCCTGAGAGCAGGGTTCCCGCCCCTTTCCTGCTTGAGGTCAAGACTCTCAAGAAACATTTTCCGATTGAGAAGGGTTTTGTCTTTTCCAAAGTCATCGGCCATGTCAAAGCCGTCGACGACGTCAGCTTTTTCATCCGTCCCGGCGAGACGCTTGGGTTGGTGGGGGAGAGCGGCTGCGGCAAGACCACGACCGGGCGGTTGATCATGCGCGCGTACGATCCGACCGCCGGCGAAATCTGGTTCGACGACTGCAAACTGGGGCGGGTGAACGTGGCCGGGCTGGATAAGAAACAGCTGCGCCAGATCCGGATGAACATGCAGATGATCTTCCAGGATCCGTATTCCTCGCTCAACCCGCGCATGACGCTGCTCCAGATTGTCGGCGAACCGTTGCTGGTCAACGGGGTCGCCAAGGGCAGCGAACTGCAGGACCGGGTGGCCGAGCTCCTGCGCGTGGTCGGCCTGCGGTCCGAATACATGGTGCGGTATCCGCACGCCTTCTCCGGCGGTCAGCGCCAACGGATCGGCGTGGCGCGCGCCCTCGCGCTTAACCCGCAACTGGTGGTGTGCGACGAGCCGGTCAGCGCGCTGGATGTATCGGTCCAGGCCCAGACCCTCAACCTGCTGCAGGACCTGCAAAAAGATTTCAACCTGACCTATCTGTTCATCTCCCACGATTTGAGCGTGGTGGAGCATATCAGCGACCGCGTGGTGGTGATGTACGTCGGCAAGCTGGTGGAGCATGCCCGGACGGAGGAGCTTTTCTACAATCCCAAGCATCCTTACACCGAGGCGCTGCTCTCCGCCGTCCCGAAACCCGATCCCCGCCTGCGGACCGCGCCGATCGTCCTGCAGGGGGATGTCGCCGATCCGGCCCATCCACCCAGCGGCTGTTATTTTCATCCGCGCTGCCGGTTCTGCATCGAACGCTGCAAATCGGAGGCGCCGCAGCTCCGGGAGATCACATCCGAGCACTTTGTGAGCTGCCACCGCGCCGACGAACTCGCTTTGGCCGGCGTCGTCAAACTCGCCGCCACGGCGCCGGCATCCTAGCCGGCCGCAGAGATATAGCCATGATTGGGATGCAACGTCATCCGCCAGTAAAGAAAGGAGGAAACATCGCAAGGGGAAATATGCCGGGATTGATCCTTTCGAAGCACAACCTAGGCCAAGCCAAGGAGGAAAGAAACCATGGGTAACAGAAGGAAGATCTCTCGACGTGAGTTCCTGCAAGTCACCGCAATGGCGGTGGGCGGCGGGACCCTCGCGGCCTGCACGCCGACGACGCCCGTCCCGACCACGGCCCCGGCCGCGACCAAGACCGCGGTCCCGACCGTAGCGGCCGGCCCCAGCTACAAGGAACCAACCATGCTGGAAGCCCTCGTCGCCGACGGCAAACTCCCGCCGGTGGTGGAACGGCTGCCCGAGAATCCGTGGGTGGCTCCGGTGCTGGAAAAGAACGGTGTTTCCGGCGGCGTCATCCGCCGAGCCTACACCGGCCCGGGCGACAAATGGGGCATGTCCAAACTATGCGACCGCGCCATGGTCTGGTTCGATCTGGACCTGGTCATGCGCCCGCGCCAGTGCGAATCCTGGGAAGTCAACGAGGACGGCTCGCAGTATACATTCCACATCCGCAAAGGCACCAAGTGGTCCGACGGTGTGGAATTTAAGTCCAGCGACGTGCGCTTCTGGTATGAGAAAGTCAAACTGAACAAGACCCTCTTCCCTCAGCCGGACGGGAAATGGTGGACCGGCACCAGCGCCAACAAGGAATTAATGACGCTGGAAACACCGGACGACTACACCTTCGTCTTCAAGTACAAAGCCCCCAAGCCGCTCCTGATCTACGTCATCGGCCGTGAGGGGATCGGATCCCCCGAGCACTACATGAAGGAATGGATCATGGATACGACCTCCGACAAGGAGGCCCTCCAGGCCAAAGTCACGGCGGCGGGGTTCGAATCCTGGGACAAATATTGGATCGACAACCGGCAGTTTTTTATGTGGAACCCGGACTTGCCGCACTTTGGCCCGTGGAACGCCAAGAACGACCTGAACGCGGAAAAGTGGATCATCGAGCGCAACCCCTACTTCTTCGGGGTCGACTCCGACGGCATGCAGCTGCCGTATCTCGACGGCGTCCACAGCCGGCTGTTCAAGGATGCCCAGACGTTCAACCTGTGGATGGCCAACGGCGAGATCGACTTCCAGGCCCGCCGCGTCCAGGTAGGCGACTACACCTACCTGAAGATGAATGAAGCCGGCGGTGATTACGAGGTGGTCGTCTGCCCGGCCGCCCGCCATATGGTGGTCGTACTAAACCAGGCCTCTAAAAACGAGCAGCTGCGCAAATTCTTCATGAACCGCGATGTGCGCATCGCCCTCTCGATGGCGATCAACCGCGCGGGCATTAACGAGCTCAACTACCTTGGCCTGGGCACCCAGCGCCAATACAGCCCGCTCTCGATGTCGCCGCAGTACTACGAGAAGCTCTCCAACGCCTACCTCGACTACTATCCGGTGGGGGCAAACCAGATGCTCGACGCCGCC
>CAZYSF010000557.1:0-3330 GCA_964649635.1 uncultured Anaerolineales bacterium
CAAACCGCGCGTTCACCTTTCCCAAAAGGCGGATTTTCGCAAGGGGCTCCGGGGAGCATTGTCCGGGTTAATATCCACCGATGAGATCCATGCCGTCCAATCCCGCGCCGGATCGCTGCGTCATGCCGGAGAGTTCCCGTACCCGGGTCCGGGAATGTCGGTTCCATGGCCTGTCTGGGCCTAGTTAAAAGCGCGTAAATTTTCTCCAGATTTCGAAAAGGTGATTAATTATTACGTAATATAGGATGGAAGTCGTGGGGGGATGTCGTCGCCCGGCGTTATAATTTTCACAATGGGGGCCGGTCGTTGCTTGCCCAGGGGTTTTGTGGGTAAGGCGGCCGCATGCCGGGCAGTGAGGACAAAACCTGGGGCCAAACCATGGAAATTGAGCGCTGGATCAAGAAAGACAGCATTTTTTACGTTTCGCCGGCCTTGGAGGGGGAGAATTGGTTCGCCTCGAAAGTGGTGGAAGTGGGGAGCAAGTCGTTTTACATCATCAAACCGGGAACGCTGGATGGTTCCTTTGCCGCGTCCGCCGGTGATTCCATCCGGGTTAGGGTTCCCTCCTCTGAAGGACTTTTTCAATTTGTTTGCGGCGTGCTTTCGGAGACGCAGGAAGCGGAAGCACGAGTCGAACTGGATTTCCCAAAGGAGGTGGTTCACTTGGAGCGCCGGGCGTATCTACGACTTCCCGTGAAAATGGATGCCCAATATGCCGAAATCCGCGACGGCCACGCCGGTTTGTCGTACGCCAGGTCCACGGCGCTCGACATCAGCGGAGGCGGTCTCCGGATGGAGACCCACCGCCACTGTCCGCAGGAAACGCTGGTGCGGGTAAAATTTCAAATTCCGCTCGGGCAAATGGAGGAGGAACTGATCCTTACCGGCCGGATCGTGCGCTCCGTTCCGGGTGAGGGAGCCCGAAAGAGCCAGGTGGGCGTGGAGTTCATCGATATCAGCCCCCGGCAGCAGGAATCACTCATACAATATATACTGGATAATTCAAAAGAAAAGCGCCTGCAGGCATAATCCTTTTGGAGAGAGGGATAGGAGCCGTTCATGACCCTTCAAGCAAAGCAGTTGATCGACCAGCTGGTGGCCAATTTTCCGCCCGACAAAGCCGCCGGACTGGACGCCGACGTCCAGATCAACCTGACCGGCGAAGGCGGGGGCAACTGGATCATAAAATTCGCGGGCGGCAAAGTTACCGGTGCCGAGGGAACGACAGCTTCGCCCCGGCTGACCGTCACTACGAGTCTCGCGGACATCACGGCCATCGCCGATGGAAGCATGGACGGCATGGCTGCATTCATGAAGGGGAAGATAAAACTGGACGGCGATGTCGGCCTGGCGATGCGCATGGTCAGCATGTTCCAACACCCTTGATTGCCTGACATGCCGGAAGGATCCATCCACCGATCGGGGTTCGTCGCCGTTGTCGGTCGTCCCAACGTCGGAAAATCCACCCTGCTCAACGCCTTGCTCGGGCAGAAGGTCGCCGGAGTATCCCCCTGGCCGCAGACCACCCGGCGCCGGCAGATGGGCATTCTCACGATTCCCTCCGCCCAGATCCTTTTTCTCGACACGCCCGGATGGCATTCCCCGAAAGACAACCTCGGCAAGACGATGGTCCGCGCCTCCGCGGATACGATCGCCGAAGCGGATGTGGTTTTGTTCCTGGCCGATCTGACGGAAGCTGCGGCCGGGGAAGACCGCGAACTCGCCGCCTGGCTGCAGAAAAACAAATCGAGGGCGCCGGTGATCCTGGCGCTCAACAAGGCGGACGCCGTCACGGCGGAGGTCCGCGAACGGCGCGCGGAGGAATTCGGCGCGCTGCTTCCGGACGCCGAACGCCTGGTGATCTCCGCCCGGCAAAATACGGGATTGCCGGAGCTGCTCGAGGCGGTCGTCGCCCGGCTGCCGGAAGGGCCGATCCTGTATCCGGAGGAAGAAATCACCGATCTGTCGGAGCGGGAGATCACCGCGGAACTGATTCGCGAGGCCGCCCTGCGCAACCTGCGCGCGGAAGTTCCCCACGGCGTGGCGGTGCGGGTCGACCAGTATAAGGAGCGGGGGGAGGAAGGGGCGTACATCGAGGCGACTCTGTTTGTGGAAAAGGAATCACACAAGGCGATCGTGATCGGAAAGGGCGCCATGATGCTCAAGCGGATCGGCACCGATGCGCGCCGGAAAATCGAATCCATGAGCGGGCGGAAACTCTACCTCGACCTGCGGGTAAAAGTGCTGCCGGGCTGGCGCAACCGCGACGACGCCCTGCGCCGGCTGGGATACATCACGAAAGAGAAATAATTTCTCCTGCATATAAACCTCAGCATACGGAAAAAATCCACAAAAATGAAATATTTCACCGCAAAGCCGCAAAGGTCGCAAAGATATTAATATTAATATCTTTGTGACCTTTGCGGCTTTGCGGTGAAATTTTCAATGCGTTGCACGATAATTTACTTTTTCAGGTGAATTGAGAGCAGGGTTGTCGCATTCCCCAAAGTGACGCATAATTACGGAAGCGGCGGATAACCGCGCCCGCAAACCCCAGAACCGCCGGAGGCATTCGCATGGATGTCGACATCCAGATGGAAGATTACGCGTCACCGTTCAGCTCGCGCTACGGATCGGTCGCCATGCGGCGGATCTTCTCGGAGAAGAACCGCCGCATGCTCTGGCGCCGGATCTGGATCGCGCTGGCGGAGGCGCAGCAGGGCTTCGGATTGGTGACCGCCGAACAGGTGGAGGACCTGCGCCTGCACGCTCCGGAGGTGACCCTCGAACGCTCGTTGGAAATCGAGAAGGAAATCGGCCACGATGTGATGGCGGAAGTACGCGCCTTCGCGGAACTCTGCCCGGCAGGCGGCGGGATCATCCACTGGGGGGCCACCTCGGCGGATATCACCGACAACGCGGACGTCCTGCGGATGCGCGACGGGATGGACCTTCTGTTGGACGGTTTCCGGTCGCTGCTGAAATCCCTCGCCGCCCAGATCGAGCGCTATTCCAGCCTGGTCGTCCTCGGCTACACCCATCTGCAACCCGCCGAGCCGACCACGCTCGGCTACCGCCTGGCGCTGTACGGCCAGGACCTGGTCGAGCACTGGGAGGATCTGCGGCGGGTGCGCGACGGTCTGCGCGGCAAGGGGATGAAGGGCGCGGTCGGCACGGCCGCATCCTACGGGGAAATTCTCAGCGGGAAGAACGTTTCCGCCGATGTGATCGACTCCACGGTGATGGAGAGCCTCGGCCTCAAGGCGTTCCCGGTGGCCTCGCAAACCTACCCGCGCATTCAGGATTACCGGCTGCTTTCGGCGCTGGCCG
>CAZYSF010000558.1:0-2410 GCA_964649635.1 uncultured Anaerolineales bacterium
TTCTGCTGGGAGAGGGATAAGAAGGTGAGGGAAAGAGTAAACCCCTGACAAATATCGGTTAGAAATCGGCAAAATCCCCCTTTTGATTAAGCCCCACTTTGATAGAATTACCTTTCACTATGGACTTCAAACTTCATTCCCTCTATCAACCCACCGGCGACCAGCCCCAGGCGATCGATTCGCTCGTGGATGGGCTGCAAAAGGGCGAGAAGCACCAGGTCCTGCTCGGCGCGACCGGGACCGGCAAGACCTTCACCATCGCCAACGTGGTGGCCAGGGTGCAGCGCCCGACCCTCGTGATCGCGCACAACAAGACCCTCGCCGCGCAGCTCTACGCCGAGTTCCGGGATTTCTTCCCCCGGAACGCGGTGGAATATTTTGTTTCCTACTACGACTACTACCAGCCGGAAGCGTACGTTCCGCGCCAGGACCTCTACATCGAAAAGGAGACCGAGACCAACGAGGAGATCGAACGGCTGCGGCTGGCGGCCACCACCGCGCTGCTTTCCCGGCGCGACGTGCTGATCGTCGCCTCGGTCTCGTGCATCTACGGGCTCGGGTCGCCGGAAGCCTACGGCAAGGTGGTCATCACCCTCGAACGCGGGAAGACCTACCGCCGCACCGCGCTCCTGCGCCAGCTGGTGGAGACCCACTATGAACGCAACGACACCGAGCTTAAACTCGGCTCCTTCCGGGTCCGCGGCGACACACTCGAGGTGATGCCGGCCTACGCCGAATCCATCTACCGCCTCTCGTTCTTCGGCGACGAACTGGAACGGATCACCGAGCTGCACCCGGTGACGGGCGAGATCCTGGCCGAGCCCGAGACGATCTCCATTTACCCGGCGCGGCATTACATCGCCGAAGGCGAAACGCTCAAGGCGGCGATTGCGGATGTCGAGGCCGAAGCCTCCGGGCAGGTCGAATATTTCAAGAAGAACAACAAGCCGCTCGAAGCCGAACGAATCGAACAGCGCACGCGCTACGACATCGAAATGCTGCGCGAGATGGGTTATTGCTCGGGGATCGAGAATTACTCGCGTCACATGGACCGGCGCGCCCCCGGCTCGCCGCCGTGGGTGCTCCTGGATTATTTCCCGCCGGATTTTCTGCTGGTGCTCGATGAAAGCCACATGTCCGTCCCGCAGGTGCGCGGGATGTCGAGCGGGGACCGCTCGCGCAAGCAGACCCTGGTGGATTATGGATTCCGGCTGCCCTCGGCGCTGGACAACCGGCCGCTCACCTTCGAGGAATTCGAAGCCCGCATCGGCCAGACGATCTACACTTCGGCCACGCCGGGGCCGTATGAGATGCAGCGCGCCAACCGGGTGGTGCAGCAGATCATCCGCCCGACGGGCATCCTCGATCCGGAACTGGAGATCCGCCCGGCACAGGGCCAGGTGGACGACCTGCTGGCGGAGATCCGCATGCGCCTGGAACGCGGGGAGCGCACCCTGGTGACGACGCTCACCAAGCGCATGGCCGAGGACCTGGCGGAGTACCTGGCAGAGCTGGGAATCAAGGTGCATTACCTGCACTCCGAGGTGCTGACCCTCGAACGGGGGGAAATCCTGCGCGACCTGCGCCTGGGGAAATACGACGTGGTGGTGGGGATCAATCTGCTGCGCGAGGGGCTCGACCTGCCGGAGGTCTCGCTGGTGGCGATCCTCGACGCGGACAAGGAAGGCTTCCTGCGTTCCGACACCTCGCTGATCCAGACCATCGGCCGGGCGGCGCGCCACATCCAGGGCCGGGTGATCATGTATGCTGACAAAGTCACCGGTTCGATGCAGCGCGCGATCGACGAAACCAACCGCCGCCGGAAAGTCCAGATGGACTACAACATTGCGCACGGGATCGAGCCGGTCAGCATCATCAAGGCGGTGCGCGACCTGACCGAGCGGCTGCGGTCCGCGGTCCCGGCGGAAGCGAAGGCGGAGGCGGAATCGGGCCCGGGCCTCTCGCGCGCGGAAGCCGAACGCGTGGCGCGCGACCTGGAGCGGGAGATGCGCACCGCCGCCCAGAACCTCGAGTTCGAGAAGGCCGCCGCGCTCAGGGACCAGCTTTTTGAATTGCGGGGTTTTTTGGAAAATGAGAAAGTCAGCCGGGGGAAGAAGTCCGACCATCGACGATAGACGATGGGAATTCGACCATGGACGATAGACCATGGACCATGGGAGACTGACCATAGACCATGGACGATAGACCTTTGAAATTCGACCATGGACGGCGGACGATAGACCATGGCCGTAGGTTGATAATCGGGGTTCTGTGTTTTCCTTAGCCCGTATCACGTAGATTATCATCACAAGACAGAAGACCGTCCGTAAGAATTATCGTCCATCGTCCATGGTCAATCGTCTATGGTCGGTCTTCGTCCATGGTCCATCGTCTGATATTTGATAAACCG